>DAIESZ010000278.1 GCA_027346035.1 Propionibacteriaceae bacterium | reverse complement strand
CCGATCTAACGGGTGGCACTGCGAGCACACGTCGGCGTGGATCGTGCCGCTCGTGGCGGTGCTCCGGGTCGTGAACGTGTTGCCGCAGGTGCAGGTCACCTGGGTCTCGTTGTACGCCGGGTGGATGTCCTTCTTCATGGTCTCTCCTCGAGGTTGTCGGCCGCCGGGTCGTGCTCCGCGGATGGGCACGTGAACCGGAACCAGCGCTCAAGTGTGCCAAACAACGGGGCTCGGGTGGTAATTCCCCCACCCGGTTCGGTCGTCAGACGGTATGAAGTGACCGCCTCGGGTTGAGGGGGTTGCGGGCCGGGGCCTCTCACATGCATGTACGTGGGTTGTCGGGCAGGAGCGGCCTGCTCGACCTATCCACAGGCATAGGAGGCCCCGGTGATTTCTGAGCGTACGAGTGTCGGGCTGGATGTGCACGCCAGGTCGGTGGTGGGAGCAGGTCTGGACGCCATGACCGGCGAGGTCTTCAAGCAGCGCCTGGTCCCTGCCAACGAAGCGGTGGTGGGGTGGCTGCGCAGCCTGCCCGGTCCGGTCGCGGTGACCTACGAGGCCGGGCCGACGGGCTTCGGTCTGTACCGGGCGATCACCGCGGCCGGTTTCCGTTGTGAGGTCGCCGCGCCCTCGAAGCTGACCCGCCCGGCCGGTGATCGAGTCAAGACCGACGCCAAGGATGCGTTGCTGTTGGCGCAGCTGCTCCAGGTCGGACAGATCGTCCCGGTCCGAGTCCCAAGCATCACCGAGGAGACCGCCCGGGACCTGGTCCGGGCTCGCGAGGACGTCCGCAGCGACCTGATGCGCGCCCGGCACCGCGTCTCCAAGCTGCTGCTGCGTCATGGCCACGTCTACTACGGCGGGGACGCCTGGACCGGCAAGCACACGGTGTGGCTGAACTCGATCCGGTTCGACCAACGCGCCACCCAGGCCGCCTTCGAAGCCGACCGGGAGGCCGTCGACTTCGCGGTGGTCCGACGAGCCCGGCTCGACGCCGCCATCGCCGCGATGGCAGCCGACAGCGAGTTCACGGCCGTGACCCGTCGACTGTGCTGCCTGCGCGGGATCTCCACGCTGACCGGGTTCGCCCTCGCGGTCGAGGTCGGCGACTGGCACCGGTTCACCGGTGCCAGCATCGGTGCCTACCTCGGCCTGGTGCCCTCCGAGCACTCCAGCGGCAACTCCCGCAGGCAAGGGGGCATCACCAAGACCGGCAACACCCACGCCCGTCGGCTACTCGTCGAGGCGGCCTGGCACCACAAGGCCAAGTACAAGGTCGGTACCGTGCTCCAGGCCCGGTGGGACCAAGCCACACCCGCCGCTCGAGCACGCGGCCACGCCGGCAACCAACGACTCCACCACCAGTGGGTCAAGTACGCCGCCCGGCGCAAGAAGCACACCGTGGCCAACACCGCGATCGCTCGTGAGCTCGCCGGCTGGTGCTGGTCGCTGGCCACTTTGGAGTAGCCAGACTCCCGTGTCTTGGTCTGGCACGGACGTCGCTGCGTGCAGCGCGAGGAGCCGACCCGCGATTCGACTGTGAGCCACGAGTCTGCTCGTGACGCTCGACCTCAGAGAAGCGGAGCGCTCCTGCCGAACGCCGTCCTGCGGTAACCAACCCGCGCATATCAGTCTTGACCGCGCGTCGCTAAGACACGCTCGGCAGCATGACCCACCAGACCAACGAGGCGTCGTCGGGTCACCCGACCCGACGACGCCTCACCCTGCCCTTGACAGGACGTCCCTACATATCAGTCGAGACCGACCGTCGGGTCGCGCCGGACCACGCCGAACATCAGCAGGGACGCGCTCAGCGTCACGCCCACCATGATCAGGCCCATCGGCACCGCGCTCGTCGTGCCGAGCACGCCCACCAGTGGGGCCACGAGGGCACCGATCCCGAACTGCACCGCCCCCAGCAGCGCCGCTGCGGTGCCGGCCGCCTCCCCGTGCCGGGTGAGCGCGAGCGCCGGGGTGTTGGGCAGGGACAGCCCGACCGACGCGACCACGAGCCCGAGCGGCACGAGCACGCCGAGCAGTCCCCCTGCCCCGGTGAGCCCGACCACGACGAGGGTGGCCGCCGAGAGCACGCCGACGACGAGGGCTCCGGTGAGGACGTCGAGCACGCCGAAGCGCCGGATCAGCATCGGGTTGAACTGCGAGGCGAGCGTGAGGCCGGCCGCGTTGACCCCGAAGACCATGCCGAACTGCAGCTCGTCGAGGCCGTAGCCGTCCTGGAGCACGAACGACGCCCCGGCGACGTAGGCGAACATCGCCGACATCATCAGGCCGCCGATGAGGACCAGCCCCATGAACGAGCCGTCGCGCAGCAGGGACGCGTACGTCGCCAGCGTGCTGCGCAGGTGCGGCGAGCGACGGCGCTCGACCGGGAGGGACTCCCGCAAGCCGAGCGCGGCGACGACGGTGAGGAGCACCGCCGTGACCGCCAGGACCCCGAAGATCCCCCGCCACGAGGTCCACTCGAGCACGAGCCCGCCGAGAGACGGGGCGAGGATCGGGGCGAGTCCGACGACCAGCATCAGCCGCGACATGAGCCGCGCGACGGCGTACCCCGAGAAGAGGTCGCGCACGGTCGCCATCGCCACCACCGAGATCGCCGCCCCCGCGAAACCCTGCAGCACCCGGACGCCGGCGAGGATTCCGATCGTCGGCGCCAGCGCGGCGAGCACCGAGGCCAGCGCGTGGAGGAAGAGCCCGGTGATCAGGGGCCGGCGGCGACCCACGGCATCCGACAGCGGTCCGACCACCAGCTGTCCCACCGCGAGGCCGGCGAGCATGCCGGTCAGCGTGAGCTGGGTGGCCGACTCCGACGCCCCGAGCTCGGCGGAGAGCGCCGGGAAGGCCGGGAGGTACATGTCGATGGTGAGCGGTCCGAGCGCGATGAGGGCACCGAGGACCAGCACGAGCTGGACGTAGCGGCCTCCGGTAGGGGACACCGGCTCACCCACGCCTCCGCTGCGTCGCTGCGTCGCGGTGACCGGGACGGCCTGGAGGTCCGGTGGGGCTGTGGTGGGGGCGACGTCGGCGGTGACGTCGGCGCAGTCGGCAGGTGTCGGGCTCACCCCTCGGTAATCCCCTGGAGCCTGCGGATATTCCCGTGGTCTCGCTCACCGACGAGGGGTACGA
>DAIESZ010000255.1 GCA_027346035.1 Propionibacteriaceae bacterium | reverse complement strand
AGGCCGATCCCCAGGTTGACGTAGTCGCCGTCCTTCAGTTCCGCCGCCGCCCGGGCGGCCATCTGCTCACGGGTCATCGGCATGGCTCAGGCCTCCTGGCTCTGCTCGGTCACGTCGGGGTGGGTCTGCGGGCGCGGGCGCACGGTGTGCCGCTCGATCCGCTTGTCGGCCGCCTGCTCGGGCGTCAGCGGCAGCACCCGCTGGACGTAGATGCCCGGCAGGTGCACCTCGTCGGGATTGAGCTCGCCGGGCTCGACGAGCTGCTCCACCTCGGCGATGGTCACCTTCCCGGCCATCGCGCACAGCGGGTTGAAGTTGCGCGCCGACATGTTGAACACGAGGTTGCCGTGCCGGTCGCCCTTGGCCGCCCGGACCAGCGCGAAGTCCGTGGAGATGGCCCGCTCGAGCACGAACGTCTCCTGCTCGCCCATCCACTCGAACTCCTGGACCTGCTTGGGCGGGGACGCGACCGCGATCGACCCGTCCGCGGCATACCGCCACGGCAGCCCACCCTCGGCGATCTGCGTGCCCACCCCGGTCATCGTGAAGAAGGCGGCGATCCCGGACCCGCCCGCCCGCAGCCGCTCGGCGAGCGTGCCCTGCGGGGTCAGCTCGACCTCGAGCTCACCGGAGAGGTACTGGCGCTCGAACTCCTTGTTCTCGCCCACATACGAGGAGATCATCCGGCGGATCCGCTTGTCCTTGAGCAGGATCCCGAGGCCCCACTCATCGACGCCGCAGTTGTTCGACACGGCCTCCAGGTCGGTCAGCCCCGCGTCGTGGATCGCGGCGATCAAGACACTCGGGATGCCACACAGTCCGAAACCACCCACGGCAAGCGACATCCCGTCGCGGATGCCCTCAATGGCCTCGCTGGCAGATGAGACGACTTTGTCCATGCTCGGGACTCTATCCCGCACCCCCAGGGTGCAGGCAGTGGGGTGAGCCCACATCGCCGCGGGGCGTGTGGCGTCGCGCCACGTATGCCGCGCCGCCCGGTCCCAGCGGCCTCCTGGGACCCCCGACAGCCGGCCGAAACGCGGGCGGCCGAGCCGCTGCCCGAAGGCGAGCCGGACGTGCCCGCGGACGCGCGTCGACCTAATGACAGTCCTGTAATTCACTCGAACCGCTTGTTGGTTGTGTGACTGAAGTGCATAAATGGTGCTGGTGAGACCTTAGAAAGCGAGGCACCATGTCCCGTCGGCGCCGTCAGATCGGTATGGCCTTGGCCGTTCCGGCCCTGTCCCTTCCCCTCTCCGGAATCCACGTAGCCTGGGCCTACGCACCTCCCCCGCCACCGTCGAAGAGCCTGCCTGCCGCGCTCGACGTCGCGGTGCCCTACCAGGGCCAGACGATCTGCGACCCTCGCCCGCGGCCGGGCACCCTGGCCTTCGCTCAGCTCATGGTCGGGTACTACCACATGGGCTCGACCGACCTCATCGGACGCACCTGCGGCACCGACACGTCCGAGCACTACGACGGCCGCGCCTGGGACTGGATGCTCAACGTGAGCAACCCCGACCAAGAGGCCGTGGCCCAGTCGGTCCTCACCTGGCTGACCGCGCCCGACAGCCAAGGCCGGGCGGGAGCGATGGCGCGTCGCTTCGGGATCATGTACATCATCCACAACCGGAAGATGTGGCGCGCCTACGACACAGCGCGCGGCTGGGCCGACTACACCGGCTCCAGCCCCCACACCGACCACATCCACTTCAGCTTCACCTACGACGGCGCGGCCAAACGGACGTCGTGGTGGACCGGCGTCGCGACCACGAGCTACCTCACCACGCTGCCGCCGGCCGCCGGGTCGACCTCGACGGTGACCGTCCCATCCGCCCCGGCCGTGTTGAGCTACGGCATGCAGTCGGAGGCCGTCCGGCAGCTCCAGGTGAAACTGGGGAACCTGCCCACCACGGGGTACTTCGGCGACCTGACGAAGGCCCGGGTCATCGAGTACCAGCGGTTCGTCGGGCTGTCGCAGACGGGCGTGGCCGACCTCAAGACGCAGGAGATCCTGGCCAACCGCGGCTGGCGCACCATCACCGCCGCCTATCCGACGCTCTCCATGGGGATGACCTCCGGTGCGGTGACCACGCTCCAGTCCAAGCTCGGCAGCGTGCCGAAGACGGGGTACTTCGGCTCGTTGACGAAGGCACGAGTCATCGAGTACCAGAAGTTCGTCGGACTGCCGCAGACCGGTGTTGCCGACCCCGTGACCCAGGACCGCCTGTGGGTGCGCGGCTGGGGCGGCACCGCGGCACCGTCATCCACGCCCATCGCACCCGCACCCAGCCCCACGGCATACCCCACGCTGTCCTACGGGATGACGTCTCCCGCCGTGATGAACCTCCAGTCCAAGCTGGGTGGCCTTCCGGTCACCGGCTGGTACGGCCCCCTGACCAAGGGCAGGGTGACCGCCTACCAGAAGTTCGTCGGCCTGCCCCAGACCGGTGTCGCGGACTCGAAGACGCAGCAGCTGCTCTACACCCGGGGCTGGGTGGCGGCCACCTACCCCACGCTGTCCTACGGGGTGACCTCGGACGCGGTGAAGACCCTGCAGGCCAAGCTGGGCGACCTTCCGGTCACCGGCTGGTACGGCCCCCTGACCAAGGCGAGGGTGACCGCATACCAGAAGTTCGTCGGCCTGGCCCAGACCGGCGTCGCCGACTCCCGCACGCAGCAGCTGCTCTACACCCGCGGCTGGTCGACGGTCACGACCGCGTCAACCGCGGGGGACGCCCGCACGACGCTGCTGCCGACCAGTGGAGAGGTGAAGGTGATGACGGCAGAGCTGATCTCGACGAACTCCCGACCCAGCCCGGCGATCGCCACCGTCTCGACGACGACCGACTACACGGCGCACAAGGACACCGTCCTCGCCCTCGGGGCACGCGGCGCCGCTGTGCGCGTGGTCCAGCGCGGACTCGGCGGTCTCGCCGTGGACGGCGTGTTCGGACCGGTCACCCGCGACCAGGTCCTCGCGCTTCAGCGGTCCAACGCCCTCCCGCAGACCGGCGTCATCACCCCGGAGGTGTGGGACCTGCTCGAGGCCCGCGACTACCCCTTCGTCGGCCAGCGTTCCACCGTGCTGCGGATGGGTGATGCGGGGGAGTCGGTCCTCCAAATCCAGCGACTCCTCGGTGTCGAGCCCACGGGGGTCTATGACCTCGCGACGCGGGAGGCGGTGCGCACGGCCCAGGGACGGGCCGGCCTCGCGAGCACCGGAGTCGTCGCGTCGCGCACCTGGTCGCTCTTCGACGTGCTCTCGGCGTAGCTCAGGAGCGCAGGTCGACGGTCACGCCCTCGGCAGCGAGCCGGTCGGTCACGTCGGAACGGGGTCCGCGGAGGAGGACGACCGAGCCGTCGGCCGCCCACGCGCTCAGGCACTCCGAGAGCGCCACCCCGAGCGGCGACGCGGTGGCGATGCGAGGCGCGCCTCCCCAGTCCCCCCGGGGCATGACGAGATCGGCGTAGGCCGTGTCGTGCCCGTCGACGGAGAGTGCGACGTCGCCGGACTCGGGGTCGGCCAGCGGAGAGAAACGGTCGCCGTGCGTCGACAGCTCCCGAGCCTCGTCGACCGCACCTGCGGCGGACGACGCCTCGGGGTGGCTGCGGGCCAGCGCCGCGAGCGTGACGAGGACCGTGTCACCTCCATGCGCCGCGGCACGGCCGGGGTCCGAAGTGACCAGCACGTCGGCGTTCGCGGCGGCCGACCCGATGACGACCTCGGCGCCGACACTCCAGGCGGCGAGCGCCCAGTAGACCGCGCGCCAGTGGGTCGGCAGGTCGAGCCCGACGGTCGTGCCCGGCCCGGCGGCTGCGTCGTCCTGGAGGAGGTTCGCCGCCTTGCTCACCCAGTTGGTCAGGACCTTGCCCGACAGCTCGATCCGCTCACCCTGGGTCGGGCCCGGCTCGTCGTCGTACCAGGTGATCCGGGGTCGGCCAGGGTCGGCGGACGTGATGTCGTGCAGGACGTCAGCAGGCAGGGGCACGGGAAGCAGCCTACGCGGCGCTCACTTCTCCGTCGTGGTGCCGGGCGGGGGTGCCGTCAGGGGCTCGTCGTTCTTGAGTGCCTTGAACAGCGCCTTGGCCCGCGCCGTGTCCCACTTGACCGCGACGCCGGCGTTGGTGGTCGGGTAGTTGGTGGACGCGACCGGCACGGTGAGGGACAGGCCGTCGCCATTGCTCACGGCTCGCATGGCCTGCAGGACACGGATGGCATCCATGAGCCCGGTCTGCGCGCCGACGACGAGGCCGCCTGCCGAGGCATCAGCGAAGCTCTTGAACCGCCAGGGCACGAGGACCGTCGCCGGAGTTGCGGCCTTCTTCATCAGCGCACCGAGGAACTGGCGCTGACGGTTGGCCCGGCCGAGGTCACCCAACGGGTCCCCGTATCGCGACCGGACGTAGCCGAGGGCCTGGGGGCCGTTGAGGAGCTGACAGCCCTTCTTGAGGTCGATGCCCGCCTTGGGGTCCTTCATGTTGCGCGGCACGCAGATGTCGACCCCGCCGAGGCTGTCGACGATCGAGTTGAAGCCGCCGAACCCGATCTCGACGTAGCCATCCATCCGCAGGCCCGTGGCCTGCTCAACCGTCTCGGTGAGCAGCTTCGCGCCGCCCCAGGCGAAGGCGGCGTTGATCTTGCTGCTGCCCTTGCCCGGGATCGGCACGTAGGAGTCACGGGGGATCGAGATGATCGCCGGCTTGCCGCCGCTGTCGGGGACGTGGACGAGCATGATCGTGTCGGTGCGCTTTCCGGCGGCGTTGCCGGTCTTGAGCAGCTTCTTCTGCGCCTTGGTCAAGCCCTCGCGGCTGTCCGAACCGACCAGGAGATAGGTGTGGCCCGGCGTGTCCGGCGGACGGTCACCCGCAGGATTGTTGTCGACGCGCTCGACCTTGCCCCAGGCGCTGAACGGCACCCAGACGGTGAAGGCGATCCAGGCCACGATGAGCAGGCCCACGATGAGCACCACCCGGCGGCCCTTGCGGCCCCGGCGGCGGGGGGGCGGTGCGTCGCCGACGCTCGG
>DAIESZ010000319.1 GCA_027346035.1 Propionibacteriaceae bacterium | reverse complement strand
CGGCGGGGGACGCCGCGGCGTCCGGCACCAGCGGTGAGACGCCGGTCGAGGCCGAACTGGTCGAGGAGGAGCGTCCCGTCGGCGCCAACGGTGTCGATGCGATCTCCGTGCGGGTGGTCGGCCGTCGGCTGCGGGTGATCGGCGACCCCTCGGTGTCGACCCTGGTGGCCGACGGCCCGCACACGATGCGCCGCAGGGGCCGGGTGCTCGAAGTGTCGAGCGACGGTGAACTGGGGCCGAGCCTGGATGCCTTCACCATGTTCCGAGTGCCACGCACCATCGACGACCTGCGCAACCTGGGGCTGAACCAACTGGGCTTCGGTCGCGAACTGGTGCTGCGGGTCAACCCCGCGATCCCGATCGACCTCGAACTCACGGCCGGCACCCTGGCCACCAGCGCCCTGCCGCGGCTCGGAAAGGTGCGGATCACCGGCGGTAACGCCCACCTGAGCGGCATCGAGACCGTCGAGGATGTCCTCGTCCAGGCTGGTAGCGCAACCATCCGTGGCAATCTTCGCCGCGGACGCTCACGTGTCCGGGTCGAGTCGGGGCAGCTCACGGTCGATCTCGGGCCGCAAGCCGACGTCACCGTGCGCGCCGACGCGCAGATGGGCAAGGTCATCTGGCCCGGTGAGCAGCAGTCCATCGACGAGTACGTCGCGGGCGAGGGCACCGGCCGTCTCGACATCGGAGTCGTCATGGGCTTCGTGACCGTCCGTGCCCACGGCACCCACCCCGGCGCGGAGCGGGACCCCGGGGTGCCGGGTGACCCCACCTGGGACGACTTTCTGAAGGGACACGACCAATGGTGATGCGACACAGCGAGAACCCGTCGGGCTCCGAACCGCGTGGTTACCGGCCGCCCACTGCCTGCCCGGTGTGCGGCGCCACCTTGGTCACGACCCGCCTCGGCTGCCACTCGTGCGGCACGGAGATCGGCGGCACGTTCCGTACCTGTGAGTTCTGTTCGCTCGACGATCAGCAACTCGACGTGCTGCGGGTGTTCCTCGCGAGCCGCGGAAACCTGCGCGAGGTGGCCAAACACCTCGGCGTCAGCTACCCGACGGCGCGCTCACGTCTCACCGACGTGCTCACCGCGCTCGGCCTGGCCGGTGACGAGGAGGAGGAACTGCCGGAGGAGGAACTCTCCCGCAGCGAGATCCTGCGCCGGGTCGAGGCCGGAACCCTCGATCCGGGGCGTGCGACCGAGTTGCTGCGCGGCCTGTAGGCCTCAGCGGTGGGCCTCGACCTTGACGACGGTGACGGCGATGGTGCGGCCGTTGGGGGCGCGGTAGGTCACCGCATCTCCCTCTCCGGCGCCCAGGACGGCGTACCCGAGGGGTGACTGCGGCGAGAACACATCGACCTCGATGTCGACATCGAGTCCGAGCATTTCGCGCGACCCGAGGATGAAGGTGTCGGTGTCGTCGAGGTCGCCGTCGTAGGCGACGGTCACGCGGCTTCCGGGGGCCACCTTGCCCGAGGCGGGAGCCTTGCCGACCTTGGCGCGGCGGAGCATGTCCTCGAGCTGGCGGATGCGGGCCTCCATCTGGCCCTGCTCCTCGCGGGCGGCGTGGTAGCCGCCGTTCTCGCTGAGGTCACCCTCCGCGCGGGCGCTCGCGATCTTGTCCGTCACAGCCGGTCGCCCCTCGGTCTTCAACGACTCGAGCTCGTCGGCCAACTTGTCGTAGGCATCTTGCGTGAGCCAGATGGCGTCAGTGTTCTCAGGCATTCATTGAATGTAACAGGCGGCCCGACGACCACCCAAGAGGCTCAGCGCGAACCCCGGCGTCCGCAAGCCCCATGAATGGCATCTGACTAGGGGATATGACAGTTCGCGGCGTCGGCGGACAGGGCCCGTCCGGTGGTCTTCACGACGACGGTGACGTGGGTGATGCGGTCGCCGCCCGCGGCGACCGTGACGTCGGTCTGGCCGACGGGCACCCCGACGGTGCCGACCGCAGTGAGCGTGCACACCCCCGGCCGGTTGACGTCTGCGCGTTGCACGTCGAGTTTGACGGTCACCGAGTTGTCGGAGGTGGCCTGGAACCCGTTGACCATCGCCGCGACGTCGGGGTTGGCGTAGATCAACCCCGCCCACAGGGTCCAAGCCAGGAACACCGCCCCGATGATGACCCCCAGCGTGATGCCCCACGGGCCCGCCAGCCGCGACCGGGGGTAGCGTCGGGCGATCCGGGCGGCATCCTCGGGCGACAGGTCACGGGAGGAGGCCGGAGCGCTGGTTCGAGGCACGCCACCATTGTGTCGCACCCGGACGGCGGTCCACTCCCGCCGGAATTCGGGACCGCAGCCAGGATGGGGTGAGAATAGTGGCCATGCCCAGCACCCGTGACACCGGCAGCACCGCTAGTGGCCTGCGCCTGCTGCACGTCCATGCCCATCCCGACGACGAATCGAGCAAGGGTGCGGCGACCACCGCGCGCTACGTCGCCGAGGGAGCGCGCGTGATGGTCGCCACGTGCACCGGTGGTGAGCGTGGCAGCGTCCTCAACCCCAAGCTCGATCGTCCCGACGTGTGGGAGAACATCGGCGCGATCCGCCGCGCCGAGATGGACCGGGCCCGCGAGATTCTCGGCATCGAGCAGCGCTGGCTCGGATGGGTCGATTCCGGCCTGCCCGAGGGCGATCCACTGCCGCCGCTGCCCGAGGGATGCTTCGCGGCGATGGACGTCGACGATGCCGCGATGCCACTGGTGCGGATCATCCGCGACTTCCGCCCCCAGGTGGTGACCACCTACGACGAGAAGGGCGGCTACCCCCACCCGGACCACATCATGTGCCACAAGGTCACGATGCGGGCCGTTGACCTGGCTGCGGATCCTGGCGTGCTGCCCGGCGAGGGTGAGCCGTGGGAAGTCGCGAAGGTCTACTACCAGATGGGCTTCCACCGCATGCGCTTCGCCGCCCTGGATGCGGCCATGCACGAGCACGGCTTGGAGTCGCCCTATCACGAACGCTTGCGGGCGTGGGAGGACATGGAATTCGAGCGGCGGATCACGACGTTCGTGCCGTGCGCCGACTACTTCGACGTGCGTGATGCGGCGCTGCGGGCGCACGCCACCCAGATCGATCCCGACGGGCACTGGTTCGCGGTGCCCACGCGGATCCAGAGGATGGCCTGGCCGACCGAGGACTATCAACTGGTCCGCAGCCACGTGCGCACCGCCATCCCCGAGGACGACCTGTTCGCCGGGCTGCGGGGCGAACCCGTCCCCGACCGCTCGGAGAACTACCGCATCTGAGCACCGGCACGCCACCGGACCCTGCGGGGGCCCGCCGGGCCCGGACGCGGGTGGCGCATCCTGCCGCGGTGGTCGCGGGACGGCGTCCGCTGATCGGGAGCGTCCACTGAGCGCGTCGACGTGGCGGCCGGGGGTCGGATAGCCTCTGGGCATGCTGTTCGTCGTCCCGGCCGTGGCCATGCTGCTCGCGATTCAGGCGGGTGTTCTGGCCCTGCTGGCGTTCGTCGCCGTCGTGGTGTTCGTGGTCTTCGCCTACATGAGCCTCAGCCGGCACCTGCGCCGAAGCCGCCGTCCCTGGCCGGGTGAGCCCGGCTACCACGACGACACGCACTCGGACGAATCGTGAGGCGCGGCGACGTCATTCCTGAGCGGATCCAGACCGACTCGCACCTCATCCTGTCGGCTCTGAGCCCCGACATCCGGGTGCTGCTGCGCAGCGAGGACGAGCAGACCCTCACCGAGCGGCTGGTGCGGCTGCATGTCGCCGGGGCCACTGGCAGCGACGCCGACGAACTCGACACCGCGGTCTCCCGGGTGATCGTCGGACGCCGCACGTCGCTCTGGGAGATCGGGGCCCGCCTCGTCATCACCGTGGTGGTGATCCTGGCGGTCGTCGCAGCCGGGCTCCTGGCGGCGTCCTTCGCGGGGCAGGCGTTCCCGAGGATCGTCCCGGTCAGCTGGCTCACCTGGCCGCCGTCCCCGCGCATCTTCCGGGCGGTGATCCTGCTCGTCGTCGTCGCCGCCGTGCTCGGGTATGCCGCGGTCTGGTTGCGTTCGATCGACCGGGTGCGCCGGGCCCGGTTGGCCTGCCGGCTGGCCGCGGTGCACGAGCTCGACAGCTGGCCGGGGATCCTGCTCGATGCGCCGTTCCTGTCCCTCGGGCGGCGCTGGAGCTATCCCGGCTGGAGTTTCGTCATCGCGGGCGTCGTGCTGGGGGCCGCGCCGCTGTCGGTCAGCGGGATCTCCGCCTGGTTGTGGGCCGTGGCCGTCGTGTGGATCATGCTCGGGGCCTGGTTGGTCTGGCACTCGTGGCCGTTCCGGCGTGCCCAAGACCTCGCCGAGCGGACGCTGTTCCTCGGCCGCCCCGACTGAGATCCGGCCCTCGAGCCGAGCGGCTCCGGTGATCCGGAGCCCGAGTGCTCAGATGCCGAACCGGCGCTCGCGCTGGGAGAACGCGCGCAGCGCCCGGAGGAAGTCGACCTTGCGGAAGTCGGGCCACAGGGCCTCGCAGAAGTAGAACTCGCTGTGCACGCTC
>DAIESZ010000309.1 GCA_027346035.1 Propionibacteriaceae bacterium | reverse complement strand
ACCGCCGCTGTCGCCGCCGGGTTCGGCGCGATGGGCGCGGCGGGTGTGCTGGCGATCGTCGGGATCAAGCAGCAGATGGCCGAGGGCACCCAGGTCGGGCAGGCGTACACCGGGCAACTGGACATCCTGAAGTCGGACCTCGCCGAACTCGGGCGCACCGCGGCGAGTGGGATGCTCGGCCCGTTCGAGCAGACCGTCGCCGACCTCCAGGCGCGCATGCCGCAACTCAACGACGCGATCGGCGAATTTTCCACCATCGTCGGGAAGGCCGGCGGCGAGGTCGTCTCCGGCCTCGTCGCGGCGTTCGTGCAGCTGGAGCCGCTGGCCCGTGACGCCGCGGTGTACATCCTCGGCCTGACGACCCGGTTCGACACGCTCATGTCGGGGCCGGGCATCGTCGCGTTCGGAGACTACGTCCGGTCGGTGCTTCCGACGGTGGTGCAGGACGTGGAGGCTGTGGCCGCCGCCGCCGTGCACCTGATCGAGGCCCTCGCGCCGCTCGGCATGGGCACCCTCGGGCTGCTGCGCGAGTTCGCCGACCTGATCAACGCGATCCCCGTGAACGTGCTGTCGGATGCCGCCCGGGTCGCGACTGCCGTGTTCATCGCGTTCCAGACGTTCAAGATGTTGTCGGGCCCGATCCAGGCCGTGGGCACCGCGTTGCAGGCCATGGGGATGGGGGCTGAGACGGCCGCGGCCGGGGTGCGGGGACTGACCATCGCCTCCGGCGCGATCGGGGCCGTGCTCGGATTGGCGACGATGGCCTACTCCTCGTTCGCCGAGTCCCAGCGCCAGGCCACCCAGACCGCGAACGACTTCGCCGACGCGGTCAAGGCGGACTCCGGCGCCCTCGGGGAGAACGTGCGAGCGATGGCCGCGAAGCAGTTGCAGGACGCGGGAGCACTCGCCGCCGCCGACAAGCTGAACTTCTCCCTGTCCGACCTCACCGACGTCGTCCTCGGCGTGCCCGGCGCCGTGGACAAGTGGAACGCGGCTGTGAAGGCCGCCACCGACCAGACCGACCACACGACCGAGGAGCTCTACTCCAACGCCGACGCCGTGAACACCGTTCAGGTGGCGTTCGACAAGCTCGCCCCGGCCCTGAGGGAAGGCGTCCAGCGGAACAAGGATCTAGCGGCTGCCACCTCCACCACCGGCGGGTCACTCAACTCCCTGGCCGGCTACATCGCCGCCGTCTCGACCGCTGCGAACGCGCAGGCCACCGCCGAGCAGAAGGCCGCCCAGGCGACCCTCGACGCGTCCAACGCCGCCCTCACCGCCTCCGGGTCGGAACTCGGCTACCACCAGGCCGTGCTCAACGCCACCGACGCCCTGTCGAAGAACGGCAAGACCCTGGCCGACAACACCCAGGCGGGCCTCGACAACCAGCGGGCCCTCGAGGGCATCGCCTCGTCGGCGATCGCGATGATCAAGGCCGACGCGAACGCCGGAGCCTCCACCCACACGCTCACCAAGGAAACACAGGACGCCCACGACACGTTCGTGAAGACCGCCACCCAAATGGGCATGACCAAGACCGCGGCCGAGAAGCTCGCCACCCAGTACGGGCTCGTGCCGTCCAAGCTGGCGACCGCCGTCGAACTCACCGGCACCGACGCCGCCATCGCGAAGGCCCAGGCCGTGAAGGATGCGATCGACGCGATCACCAACAAGACGGTGATGATGTACCTCCAGACCTCCGGCACGGCCCTGCCCAGCCGGGGCGGCCCGCTCGCACTCCGCGCCGCCGGCGGCATCATCAACGGCCCCGGCACGGGCACCTCCGACTCGATCCTCGGACTGAACGCGGGAGGCATCCCCACCGCCCGCGTGTCCGCCGGAGAGTTCGTCGTGAACAAGGCCGCCACCGACCGGAACCGGTCCCTGCTCGAGGCGATCAACTCAGGCGCGGCACTCGGGGCGGCATCCGGCGGGGCGCCCGTCGACCTGTCCGACTCGACGATCGAACGCCTCGGTGCGGTGCTGTTGCGTGGTGCGCGTGCGGGCACGGATGCGGCCCTAGCGCCGATCACTGAGGGCCTGGCCGGGATTCCATTGGCGGCACGACAGGGGCTGGTGAAGCTGTGAGCATCGTCTGGGGTTCGTGGAGCTACGCGGGCGGTAATGGCGTCCGCATCGGCATCGACCTGTCGTATTCAGGGACGACAATCACGGCGAAGTACTACCTCGATGGGGAGTACAACTTCTCCGGTGATGTGTGCTCGATTTCCTACTCGGGCGCGTATGCCGGCAGCGCGGACACCTACACCTTCAACTTCTCGACCGGCGGCTCCCCGGTGCTCGCCGAGACGCACACCGTCGCCGGCACGGCCAACAGCACCTACACCTTCGCCGCGTCCGGGTCCGGCTTCTACAACGGGAGCACGCCGAGCGTCTCCGGGGTGTCGATCACGCTGCCGCCGGCCGTGCCGGCCGCCCCGACTGGCGTGGGCGCGACTCGCGTCTCCGATACCCAGCAGACGGTGGCATGGACGACGAACGCGACCAGCAGCGCCCCGTACGCGTCGCAGCAGGTGCGGCGCGCCGTCGTCGACATCACGGGCGCCACCGGCCCATTCTCGACAATCGCCACCGTCTCCGGCTCGGCCACCTCGTATAGCGACACCACCACGATCGCCAACCGGGTATATCGGTACCAGATCGCGGCCGTCAATGCCACCGGGACGACATACTCGGCCATCTCGTCGTGGGTGCACACGACCCCTGCGGCGCCGTCGTCGGTGTCGGCGTCGGTGGATTCCGCTGGCGATGTCGTGATCTCGTGGACGGTCAACGCGCAGGACCGGTCCACCCGTACGGTCATCGAGGAGTCGACCGACGGCGGGACAACCTATTCGGCGCTGGCGACGACCAGCTCGGCGACCACCAACAGCTACACCGAGACCTCGCCGGCGGCGACGACCCACACGTACCGGGCGCACGCGCTGGTGTCGGGCACGAGCACCGACCCCGGCTATGGGCTCACGAGCTCGTCCGTGGTGTCGAACACGATCGCATTGGCCTCCGCGCCGAGCGCGCCGACAGGTCTGGCGCCGAATGGGTCGACCGTCGACCTCGCGAACGCGCAGACGCTCACGTGGACCTACAACCCGACCGATTCGTCGCCGCAGAGCAACTTCGAGGTGCAGCACCGCCTGCTGGGCGGCTCGACGTGGACGACGACGGGCGAAACGGCGTCGACCACGTCCTCGTGGACGCTCCCTGCGGGCACGTACGCGAACGGGCAGACGATCGAGTGGCAGGTCCGCACGTGGGGCCAGCTGACCGCATCGGGCGATGCGTCGCCCTGGTCTGCGAGCGCTACCATCATCGGCTCGTCGACGCCGACAGCGACCATCAGCTCGGCCGGATCGACAACCGTCACGCGCACCAACCTCTACCCGCGCCCCACCTTCGCGGCGGGCTGGACCGGCTACTACGACTATGCCGGGACTGGTGGAGTCACGAGTGACACAGTTGTCACTGGTGGCGGCTATGTGTCGGGTGAGGACTGCCTGCGCGTCACGTGGACTACCGCGTCCACGTCCAGCGGCGGCGTTCGCACCCTGCAGACCGACGAGACGCTGACCGCTGGGGCGAGCTACACGATTTCGGCATGGGTCAAGCCGTCGGTCGACGTCACGTTCTCCAATCAGGCGTGGTTCTACAAGGACGGCACTGCGATTGGGGCCGCGGGCGGGTCATTCCCCACGCGGACAGCGCCAGCCGGGGTCTGGACGCGCCTACAGATGCGCGTCGACGTACCCGCGGATGGGACAGTCAACCAGGTCCAGCCGCGCTGGTACGCCTCTGGGGCGCCGTTTGTTGTGGGCGCCACCCTCGACTTCTCCGCGCCCCTCATGGAGGAAGGCTCGACGCTCGCCGCCTACTTCGACGGCGACATGACCTCCGCCGACGGCGTCACCTACAGCTGGACGGGGACGGTCGGCGACTCCTCCTCGACCGCCGTGACGAACCTTGTGGCGACCAGCTCGGCGCCCCTCGACTGGACCTTCTTCCAGGCGGAGGGCGGCAGCCAGGCCGCGTGGAGGATCACGGTCACCGACTTGACGACCGGCACGTCGACCGTCTACTCGGGCACCGGCACCACCGGCACGTACACAGTCACCGGGTATGCCGATGGGAACGCCTACAGCGTGGCGCTCGCGGTCGAGTCCGATGCTGGGCTCTGGTCTGCGGATGCGTCGGTGTCGGTCGCCGTGTCCTATCTGCCCCCCGCCGACATCGATGTGACGGCCACCTTCTCCGACCTCGACGGCTCCGTGACCCTGACGC
This sequence comes from Propionibacteriaceae bacterium, assembly GCA_027346035.1. Lineage (GTDB taxonomy): Bacteria > Actinomycetota > Actinomycetes > Propionibacteriales > Propionibacteriaceae > JAJYQH01. Next base: position 703 of record DAIESZ010000309.1, on the reverse strand, counting down.
TGGCCCCGCAGGCGTGGGACGGCACGACGACGCTCGCGCAGACCGGCGCCTACATCCAGCGGTCCGACGAAGGCACGACCTGGACGACGCTCAACGCGACCGCGCTCGACCCGGCCGCGTCCGCAATCGACATGACGGCCCCCGTCAACGGCACCTCGCAGTACCGCATCATCGCGGAGTCGTCGCTGCCGTCGACCGCGACCGGAACCGCCGCGACCGTCACCGGCAGCACGACGAAATGGTGCTACTTGTCGCAGGGCGCGGGCTACGCGAACGTGGTCCGCTTCTACGGGGCGCCGAGCGTCAAGTCTGGCGCCCAGGTCGACCAAGCCCTGTACCAGTTCGCCGGCCGGACGCTCCCGGTCGCCTACTTCGGGAGCCAGATCACCTCGACGCTCGCCGTGTCGGGCATCCTCACCGACGACTCGTCGACGCCGGCTGACCTGCGCGCGATCGCCAAGCTCGCGGGTCCGTGGTTGTGGCGCGACCCGTCCGGCCGCGCCTTCTACGGCTCACTGACCGGCATGTCGGTCGACGAGTCCGCGCCTAATGTCGTCTTCCCGGTCAGCTTCGCCATGACCGAGGTCGACACCAGTGGCTAGCGTGCTGCTCGTCCCGGCGTCGGCACCTGCGCTGACGGGCTGGCGGCAGACCAGTTGGAGCTACGAGCTACTGGATGCCTCCGGCAAGCTGATCGGCGACC
>DAIESZ010000292.1 GCA_027346035.1 Propionibacteriaceae bacterium | reverse complement strand
CGGCGTCCCGCGCGTCGGTGCCCGGCGGCACCCGGAGCGACACCTTGGCCCGGGCGACGGGAGCGAGCGTGTTCGACGCGTCGGCCACCGGGGTGGCATCGATCGCGAGCACCGTCACCGACGGCTTGGTCCACATCCGCTCGACGACCGTGCCCTCCCCCATCCACTGGACGCCGTCGAGGATCCCGGTCTCGACGCGCAGCCGGTCCTCGGGATACGCGAGATCGGGGGCGGGGTACGGCGCGAAGCCTTCGATCGCGACGTTGCCCTGCTCGTCGTGGAGGGTGCCGAGCAGCTTGCACAAGGCGGTCAGGGCGTCGGGGACGACGCCGCCGAACATGCCCGAGTGCAGGGCGTGGTCGAGCGTGCGCACCTCGACGACACAGTCGGCCAGGCCCCGCAGGGTGGTGGTGAACGCCGGCACGCCGGCGTCCCAGTTGCCCGAGTCGGCGATCACGTACACGTCGGCGGCGAGCAGGTCGTGATGGCGCTCGATGATGGTGCCGATCGACGGGGATCCGATCTCCTCCTCGCCCTCGACGAACAGGGTCACGCCGACCGGGGGCTTGCCCTCGAAGGACCGCAGGGCCGCCAGGTGAACGGCGAAACCGGCCTTGTCGTCGGCCGCGCCCCGGGCGTACAGGCGTCCGTCGCGTTCGGTGGGCTCGAACGGCGGAACGGTCCACAGGGCGGTGTCACCGGTGGGCTGCACGTCGTGGTGCGCGTACAGGCAGACGGTGGGTTGGCCCTCGGGGGCCGGGAACCGGCCGATCACAGCGGGCTTGCCGCCCTCGACGACGATGCGCACGTCGGGGCAGCCGACCTCACGCAGTTGCCGGGCCACCCACTCCGCGCTCTGCTGCACTCGATCGGCGTGATCGGGCAGCGAACTGATCGAGGGGATCCGGATGTGTTCATCGAGCGATTCCCGGACGCCGGGCAGGACGGCGGCCACGCGCTCGCGCAGGTCAGTGGTGGTATCAGTCACTCCCCGACCATAAACCCACGGTGGCAGCCGGTTATGGTCGCCTCATGGGAATCGCACCGCACATCGCCCGGCTCCGCGAGAGCGTCGGCCACGACCTTCTGCTGCTGCCGAGCGCCGCCGTTCTGCCGGTCGACGACGACGGCCGGGTGCTGCTCGCGCGCCAGCGGGACTTCGGACTGTGGGGCACGGTCGGAGGCGCGGTCGACGTCGACGAGTCGCCCGCGGACGCGGCCCGGCGAGAGGCCCGCGAGGAGATCGGCGTCGAGGTGGAGCTCACGGGACTGCTCGGCGCCCTCGGCGGCCCGCAGTTCCACCTCACCTACCCCAACGGTGACCAGGCCGCCTACGTCTCGGTGGTCTACGAGGCTCGGATCGTGTCGGGGGTGCCGACCCCCGACGAGGACGAGACCACGGAGTTGCGCTGGTTCACCCGTGAAGAACTGGGCACCGACCCCGAGCTGCACCCGTATGCCACGGCGACCTTCGAGGCGCTCGGCTGGATCAGTTGACGTCGCCCAGGTAGACCGGACGCCGGTCGGCGTCCAGTCGCAGCCAGTTCTTGAGTGCCGCGGGGTAGAGCGGGGCTGCGTCGACCTCGGCCAGCGGCAGCCAGAGGACGCCGGTCTGGAACGTGTCGCTTCCCGGACCGACGGCGGGTTCCGCGCCGGCTGCGATCCGCGCCTCGAAGATCAACTCGATCTGGTGGTAGTCGGAATCCCAGGCGGCGAACTCGTGATGGACCCCGATGTAGTCACGCGCCGCGACGAGGTCACCGACCTCCACCTCGAGGGAGATCTCCTCGCGACACTCGCGCCGCAGTGCCTCGACGAGCGATTCGCCGAACTGCTGGCCGCCGCCTGGCAGCAGGTAGAACAGGCCGCTGCGGTCACTGTTGACCGTGACCAGCAACTGCTCGTCGCGGATGATCAGCGCCTTCACCGAGGGCCGCACCCGGTCGCGGTTGACCGGGTCGAACAGCGAGGGCTCCTCCTCCGGCGTCCCGGGCGCGCCCGCTCCGGTCACTCGCCCATCGCCTCCGGGATCGCCGTGGCCCACCGGGCACGCACCTCACCGAGCTCGACGATGAACTGCCCGACGATGTCGATGACGGGGTCCGAGATCACCTCACCGAGCCGGTGCACCTCGACCCCCTCCTCGGCGCAGATGGCGGCAAACCGGGCGTACGACGATCCGGCCAGGGACACGAGCGCACGCGCGGCCGACTCGCTGAACAACTGCACGGTCGGATCGCCGGCGGGCAGAGTCAGCGAGACCCCGAGCCCGCGCCGCAGCGAACTCTCGACCAGACCCATCGCCAGACCGCCGTCGGACAGGTCGTGGGCCGAACTGATCAGGCTCTCGTCGCTGCACCGGCGCATGACCCGGGCCAGCGACTTCTCTGCGTCGAAGTCGACCCTCGGGGGCAGCCCGCCGAGGTGCCCGTCGTGGATGACGTCGGCCCACACCGAGCCCGACAACTCCTCGCGAGTGGCGCCGAGCATGACCACCTGATCGCCCTCGAACGCGAACCCGATCCCGTTGCGCTTGGCGACGCCGTCGATGACGCCGAGCATGCCGACCGTCGGGGTCGGCAGGATCGGTGTGGTGCCGGTCTGGTTGTAGAACGAGACGTTGCCGCCGGTGACCGGCGTCCCGAGTTCACGGCAGCCGTCGACCAGGCCCTTGATGGCCTCCACGAACTGCCACATGACGGCGGGGTCCTCGGGCGAGCCGAAGTTGAGGCAGTCGGTGATCGCGACCGGTTCGGCGCCGGTGACGGCGACGTTGCGGTAGGCCTCGGCGAGCGACAGCTGGGCGCCGAGGTAGGGGTTGAGCAGGCTGAACCGGGCGTTGGCGTCGGTGGCGAGGGCGATGCCGAGGCCGCTCTCCTCGTCGATCCGCAGCATGCCCGAGTCTTCGGGCTGGGCGAGCACCGAGTTACCCCGCACATAGCGGTCGAACTGGCGGGTGATCCAGGTCTTGTCGGCGCAGTTCGGCGACCCGGCGACCCGCAGCACCTGCTCCTTCAGCTCACCCGAGGACGCCGCCCGCGGCAACTCGTTGGCGTCGCGGGCGTTGACCTCGTCGATCCAGTCGGGGCGGCAGTAGGGCCGGTTGTAGGTGGGGCCCTCGTGCGCGACGGTCTTCGGGTCGACGTCGACGATCACCTCGCCGTGCCAGTCGATGATCAGCCGATCCCCCTCGGTGACCTCGCCGACGACGGTCGCCTGGACGTCCCACTTGTCGCAGATGCGCATGAACGCGTCGAGATTCTCGGGCGAGACGACCGCCATCATCCGTTCCTGCGACTCGCTCATGAGGATTTCCTCGGGAGCAAGGCTCGGGTCGCGCAGCGGCACGACGTCGAGGGTGACGTGCATCCCGCCATCGCCGGCGGAGGCCAGCTCGGACGTCGCGCACGACAGGCCCGCGGCGCCGAAGTCCTGCAGCGCGTTGACCACGCCCGCCTGGAACAGCTCGAGGGTGCACTCGATGAGCAGCTTCTCCATGAACGGATCGCCCACCTGGACGCTGGGCCGCTTGCTCGGCTTGGAGTCGTCGAAGCTCTCGGAGGCGAGGATCGACGCGCCGCCGATGCCGTCGCCGCCGGTGGCCGCGCCGTACATGATCACGAGGTTGCCGACGCCATGGGCGGCCGCGTGCTGGAGGTCGTCGTGCCGCAGCACACCGACGCACAGCGCGTTGACCAGCGGATTGCCGGCGTAGCTGTGGTCGAACACCACCTCGCCGCCGATGTTGGGCAGGCCGAGGCAGTTGCCGTAGCCGCCGACGCCCGCGACGACCCCGGGCAGCACGCGGGCGGTGTCGGGGGCGTCGAGCGGCCCGAAACGCAGGGGGTCCATGACCCCGATCGGCCGGGCCCCCATCGCGAGGATGTCGCGGACGATGCCGCCGACACCGGTCGCCGCACCCTGGTAGGGCTCGACGTAGCTCGGGTGGTTGTGACTCTCGGCCTTGAACGTGACCGCGTAGCCGCGGCCGATGTCGACGACGCCGGCGTTGTCGCCGATGCCCGCGAGCAGGGGTCCGCGCGGGGTGGTCTGCTCGAGGACGGAGAACCTCTTGAGGTGCACCTTCGACGACTTGTAGGAGCAGTGCTCGCTCCACATCACCGAGTACATCGCGAGCTCTGCGCCGGTCGGGCGGCGTCCGAGGATCTCCCGGATGCGCGCGTACTCATCATCGGTGAGCCCCAGCTCGGCCCAGGGTTGCTCGATGTCGGGGGTCTCGAACGCGTGCGCAACGGTGTCAGCCACGGAGCAAATCTATCGGCCGCGCCACGCCGCAGCCACCGCGGCCGTGGCGACGGGCACCGGCCCCGGCCCCGACCCCGGCTCCGACTCCGGCTCCGGCTCCGGCTCCGGCTCCGATGCAGTGTCCGCTTTCGGGTCGTAGACCACCCTCAACCGGACAGCGCCCACATTCCCCTGTCGCAGTCTTCTGGGGGCCGGCTCACGAACCGCGAGGGGCAGCCACGAACGTTCGCTCGCCGGCAACGCGTCCAGGGCCTGTTCACGGGCGAGGGGGCTTGGCCCACCGACACGATGAGAGCGCATCACTCGACGGAGCGAGTCCCATACTCACGAGCCAGAATACCTTGCCAACGACCTGAACCGTCGTTATAATAGAACGCATGAACGATAAGTTCGGTGTCGCGGTCCGGCTCGACGATGGGCCAACCCGACTGGCCCGGAGTCTCCAGGTGGTCACCCGGCACCTCGCCCAGGGCGACCTCATCGATGCCCTGCGCGCTCTGGAAGACCTGAAGAATGCGGCCACCGCCGTACAAGCGGTGGCCGCGGTCAACTTCGCCCGGCACCAGCGGGCCGAGCAGATCCGACGGGGAGTCCCCGCGGAGCGCG
>DAIESZ010000289.1 GCA_027346035.1 Propionibacteriaceae bacterium | reverse complement strand
TGGCGTCCGTGGCGCAGCTACGCGACGCAGTACCTGTGGGCCACCCAGCCCCATCCGATCAACCGGATCCCCACCCCACCCGACGACCTCCGAGACCACCTGGCAAGGATCGCACCATGAGCACACGACCAGCAGCGTCCGACGGCACGATCCCAGCCGGTCCCCGGTGGCACCGGATCATCGACTCACCGCTCGGCCCCATCACCCTGGTGATCGAGGCGGCCGGCCGCCTCACCGGGCTCTACCTCGAGGGGCAGCGGTACCGACCGGTGGCGAGCGAGTTCGGCGTCCGCGACGACCAGGTGGCCGACGACGTCGTGGCCCAGCTGGGCGAATACTTCGCCGGGCACCGCACCCGGTTCGACCTCGACCTCGCACCGCACGGCACCGCGTTCCAGCGCCGGGTCTGGCAGGGACTCACGGCCGTCCCGTGCGGGTCGACCACGACCTACGGGGCGTTGGCCGCATCCCTCGGCATGGGTACCGGCTCCGGCCGGGCCGTGGGGGCGGCGGTCGGACGCAACCCGATCAGCATCGTCGTGCCCTGTCACCGCGTCCTCGGGCGCGACGGCAGCCTCACCGGGTACTCCGGCGGTCTCGATCGCAAGCGGTGGCTGCTGCGCCACGAGGGCGCGATCCCGGACGCCGCGGCGTGACCCGCCCGCGGGGCCGGACCCTCAGTAGAGGACGGTGGCCAGTTCGCCGATCGTGCGGAACCCGACTCGTTCGTAGAGCCTCCGGGCCCGCACGTTGTAGTCGTTGACGTAGAGGCTCACGAGCGACCAGCGCTCACGGCACAGGCCGACCACGGCCGCCATGGCGGGGGTCGACATGCCCTGGCCCCGAAACCGCGGGTGCAGCCAGACTCCCTGCACCTGGCAGATCCGGTCGAGGGCCGATCCGACGTCGCTCTTGTAGATCACCTCGCCGTGATCGTCGACCACTCCGAACGCCCGGCCCTGCTGGATCAGCGAGCGGACGTAGCGGGAGTAACTGCCGGAGGCGTCGAGCGGCGAGACGCCGACCTCCTCGGTGTACATGGCGACCGCCGCCTGGTAGTAGGCGTCGAAGTCGGCCATGGTCATCACGCGCACCCGAGGATCGGCCTCGGCCTGGGCGGGGTGATCGATGAGCATGAGCGGCTGGTGCCACCGGGTGTCGCGGGCCTGGCTCCACGACTCGCCCCACCGGTCGCTGAGGGTGCGGTACATGAGAGCCACCTGCTCGGCGTCGCCCATGATCGCGGCCGCGCCGCGGCGACGTCCGACGTGTTCGGCGAACGATGCCGCGATCGCGGCGTCGACCCCGACCGGCACCAGGTTGCTGCCGACGTGGCACAACGACACGAGCTGCCCGTAGCGCTCGTAGCCCCAGATCGTGGAGCCCATCCGCGCCGGGTCGAGCCCGAAACCGTCGATCCGGGCGGCAACGAACAGATTCTCGACCGGGTCGGCCGCCAACAACTGCAGGGCGCGCTCGCGGTCGGGCGGGGTCAGTTGCCGGACCAGGGCCCCGGGCTCACCCGACAGCGACGTCTGGCGTGCCGATCGCGTCCATATCGGCCGCAAGACGATTCGCCTCCTCGATCAACGTCTGCACGATCTCTGACTCGGGGACGGTCTTGATCACCTCGCCCCTCACGAAGATCTGACCCTTGCCGTTACCGGAGGCGACTCCGAGGTCGGCCTCACGCGCCTCGCCGGGTCCGTTGACCACACAGCCCATCACGGCGACCCGCAACGGCACGGTCATCCCCTCGAGGCCCTTGGTCACATCCTCGGCCAGCTTGTAGACGTCGACCTGGGCCCGCCCGCACGACGGGCAGGAGACGATCTCGAGGTGCCGGGGTCGCAGGTTGAGCGATTCGAGGATCTTGATGCCGACCTTGACCTCTTCGACAGGCGGGGCGGAAAGCGACACCCGGATCGTGTCGCCGATCCCCTCGGCCAGCAGGTGCCCGAATGCGACCGCGCTCTTGATCGTCCCCTGGAAGGTCGGTCCGGCCTCGGTGACGCCGAGGTGCAACGGATAGTCGCAGGCCTCCGACAGCTTCTCGTAGGCCCTGATCATGACGACGGGGTCGTGGTGCTTCACCGAGATCTTGAAGTCCCGGAAGCCGACATCCTCGAACAACGACGCCTCCCACAGCGCCGACTCGACCAGCGCGTCGGCCGTCGGAGCGCCGTACTTGTCGAGGATTCGCTTGTCGAGCGATCCGGCGTTGACGCCGATGCGGATCGAGACCCCGGCGTCGGTGGCCGCCCTGGCAATCTCGGCGATCTTGTCGTCGAACTGACGGATGTTGCCCGGGTTGACCCGGACGGCCGCGCATCCGGCGTCGATGGCGGCGAAGACGTACTTCGGCTGGAAGTGGATGTCGGCGATCACCGGGATCTGGGACTTCTTGGCGATGATCGGCAGCGCGTCGGCGTCGTCCTGGCTGGGCACGGCGACCCGCACGATGTCGCAGCCGGCGGCGGTGAGTTCGGCGATCTGCTGCAGCGTGGCGTTGATGTCGGTGGTCTTGGTGGTGCACATCGACTGCACCGATACGGGGGCGTCTCCCCCCACCTCGACCTTGCCGACTCGGATCTTGCGTGTCGGGCGACGCGGCGCGAGCGTCGGAGCCGGAAGTGTGGGCATTCCCAAACCAACAGTCATGGCTCCAAGAGTAAGCCAGATGGCCAATGCGCCCGCGCACCGACCGCCGCGGCACGCCCCTCAGCCCAGTTGCAGCGGGCTGACGATGTCCGCCACGACCAGCACCAGCCCGCTGACCAGCAGGAACGCACCTACCACGTAGGCAACCGGGAGCATCCGCGCGGTGTCGACGTGCCCCGGGTCCGGACGCCGCAGCACCCGGGCGCCCGCCCGTTTGAGTCCCTCGTAGACGGCACCGGCGATGTGACCGCCGTCGAGCGGCAGCAGCGGCACGCAGTTGAGCAGGGCGACGAACAGGTTCACCGAACCGAGCATGAGGAACCACGACGCGACCCGGTCACCCAGGGTGAGCCCGGGCAGGGTGGCGATCTCCCCTGCCACCTGGCTGGCGCCGACGATGCTGATCGGACCGTTGATGTTCCGCGGCTTGCCCGTGGCCACGTCGGCGGCGACGTGCCACACCTTCACCGGGAAACCGACCAGGGCGACCGCCGACTGTTCGGTCAGCGTCCACATCTGCTGGGAGGTGCCGACCACACCGGGATGCACCAACTGCTGCTGCGGGCTCACCCCGAAGAAGCCCGCCTCGATGGTGCGGCTCGGGTCGAGCCGGTCGGGCACCCCGGTGGTGATCGTGTCGACCGTCTTGAGCGTGACCCGCTGCCCGCTGCGCTCCACCACCACGGTGGCCGCGTGCGAGGTGTTGGCGCGGATGAGGTCGCTGAGCTGGTTCCAGGAGGTGACCGGCACCCCGTTGAACGATTCGATCCGGTCGCCGGGACGCACCCCGGCGAGGCTGGCGGGGCTCGCCGGGTCGGACGACGTGCAGGCCTGGCCCGCGCGGGAGGCCGGCACGACGCACTGGCTCACCGTCGACACCGTGAGCGTCGGCTGGTAGCTGCCGAAGGCGAGGTTGACGCCAAGGAAGATGAGGAACGCGAGGAGGAAGTTCATCGCCGGTCCCCCGGCCATCACGATGATCTTCTGCCAGGTGGGCTTCTCGTAGAACAACCGGCCGTGGTCGGCCGGGGTGATGTTCTCGTACTCGGCTTCGCGGGCCATGCTGGCCAGGCGGGTGACCGGCCCGGCGGTCTCCACGGCGTCCGGGCCGGCGTCGCGGGCGGGCGGGTACATGCCGATCAGCCGCACGTAGCCGCCGAACGGCAGCAGCTTGACCCCGAACTCGGTCTCACCCCACCGACCCGACCACAGGGTGCGGCCGAACCCGACGAAGTACTGGGTGGCCTTGACGCCGAACAGCTTCGCCGGCAGGAGATGCCCCAGTTCGTGCAGGGCGATCGAGGCCATCAGCAGGGCGAAGAACAGCAACGCCGAGGCGATGACGATGACGGTGGTCATAGCGCACCTCCGGTGGTGAGGGCGTGCGCCCGGGCCCGACCCCAGGCGTCGGCCGCGAGCACCGCCTCGAGGGTGAGCCCGTCGTCGCCGACGTGGCCCTGGATTCCGGTGCCGCCCAGGTGCTCGTCGACGACCCGCTGAATCGTGTCGACGATCTGCAGGAAACCGATGTGTCCGGCGCTGAACGCGTCGACGCACTCCTCGTTGGCCGCGTTGAACACCGCGGGGGCGGTGCCTCCGGCCAGGCCGCACCGGCGCGCGAGGTCGACGGCCGGGAACGCCTCGCGGTCGAGCGGTTCGAAGGTCCAGCTCTGCGCCCGGCCCCAGTCGAGGGGGCGGGCGGCGTCGGCCAGCCGGTCGGGCCAGGTGAGTCCGAGGGCGATCGGCAGCCGCATGTCGGGGGGCGAGCACTGGGCGATGGTCGAGCCGTCGTGGAACTCGACCATCGAATGCACGATCGACTGGGGATGCACGACCACCTCGATGTCGTCGAGGTGGACGCCGTAGAGCAGGCCGGCTTCGAGCAGTTCGAGGCCCTTGTTGACCAGGGTGGCCGAGTTGATCGTGATCACCCTGCCCATCGACCAGGTGGGATGGGCCATGGCCTGGTCGGGGGTGACCGATCCCATCTCGGCCCGGGTGCGTCCGCGGAACGGGCCGCCGGACGCCGTGAGGATCAGCCGGCGCACCTCGGACGCCCGCCCCGCGCGGAGCGCCTGGGCGAACGCGGAGTGCTCGGAGTCGACGGCCACGATCTGGCCGGGTGCGGCGGCACGGGTGACCAGCACACCCCCGATCACCAGCGACTCCTTGTTCGCGAGCGCCAGCGTCGTCCCGGTCTCGAGGACGGCCAGCGTGGGCAGCAGGCCCGCCGACCCGGTGATGGCGTTGAGCACCACGTCAACGGGCATGCGGGCGATCTCGGTGGCCTTGTCGGGGCCGAGGAGCAGCTTGGGCAGTCGCGCCCGTCCCTCCGACCAGCCGCGCCGCCGGACCTCGGCGTAGAGCGCCAGCTGCAGTTGCTCGGCGCTGGTGGCCCGGGCCAGGGCCACCACGGCCGGTTGGACGTCGAGGATCTGCTGGGCCAGCAGCGCCACGTTGGCGCCACCGGCCGCGAGGGCCACCACCCGGAACTCGTCGCGCCGCGTCGAGATCACGTCGAGAGCCTGGGTCCCGATCGATCCGGTGCTGCCCAGGATCACCACGTCGCGCATGGGTGCCATTGTTCCACGGGCCCGGTGAGCGGATCCCGAGCCGTCAGACGCGTTCAGGTTCCGCTGTGCTGGCGTCCCGTAAGCTCGGCCGGGTGATTACCGGGGTAGGCCACATGCTGCTGCTGCTCGGTCCCCAGTGGATGAGCCCAGACTGGCTGCTGACCCACTTCGGGGACGCGATGATCTGGGTGAGCCTGGTCATCGTCTTCATCGAGTGCGGGCTGTTCTTCCCGTTCCTGCCGGGCGACATCCTGCTGTTCTTCATCGGCCTGTTCATCAAGCGGGCCGAGACCGGCCAGGCCGGGCTGCATCTCAACCTCTGGCTGGCCTTCGCGGTGATGAGCGTGGCGGCCTTCGCCGGCAACGTCGTCGGCTACGAGATCGGACGCCGCCTGGGCCGCAATCTCTACGAGCGCGACGGGCGGATCATCAAGCGGCGCCACCTCGACGAGACCCGGCGCTTCTTCGACCTCTACGGCAACCGGGCACTGGTCATCGGCCGGTTCGTGCCCGTGGTGCGCACCTACATCACCGTGGTCGCCGGCGTCACCCGGATGGAACGACACCGTTTCTGGACCTGGTCGGCGGTGGGCGCGGTCTCGTGGGTCGTCGTCGTGACCCTCATCGGATACCTGCTCGGCAACATCACGTTCCTCCAGAACAACATCGACATCGCCCTGCTGCTCATCGCGGTCGTCCCGTCGATCCCGATGATCCTCGAATGGCGCCGCACCCGCCGCCACCTCGCCGCGACCGCTCCGGATGACGGGGAGGATGCCGCGTCGGACTAGGGTTTGATCCATGACCGACAGCACCAGTCACACCGTCGTGACCAGCGGCGGCGACGCCGACGCACTCGACCCGTTCACCCGCACCGCGCCGTCGGAGGCCGGGGTCGACGCCGACGGCATCGCCGCCTTCCTGCAGGCGCAGGCCGACGCCGGCCTCGACG
>DAIESZ010000286.1 GCA_027346035.1 Propionibacteriaceae bacterium | reverse complement strand
CGTCGACGATCACCGAACCGTCGGCATCGTTGAGCCGGCCGCTGACCAGGTGCTGGCCGACCAGGGTGTTGAACGCCGGGGGGTCGGCGACGGTGAAGGAGGTCTGCCGGCCGTCGACGAGCGCGGCGGTCGCGTAGAACGGCGAGGCGGCCGCCACCCCCGTGACCCCGGCGACCTTCGTCGCCAGCCCGGCGGGCAGCACGCCTCGCGTCACCGACTGCAGGGTGAAGTCGCTGGCCATCGTGGTGGTCACCACCGAATGGATGCTCGTCGAGGCCGACGAACCGAGTACCGAGAGGGTGGTGACCAGCGCGAGCGACAGCATCAGCGCGGACGCCGTGGCCGCCGTGCGGCGGGGCTGGCGCACCGCGTTGAGGGCAGCCAGCTTGCCGACCTCGCCGAACGCCAGCCGGTAGAGCCAGCCCATCGCGGCGATGACCGGGCGCCCGAGCAGCGGGCTGGCCGCGGCGACGCCGAGCAGTACCAGGGCCGCACCGATCCCGATGACCAGCGCCCGGTGGGAGACGTGCGTCCACAGCCCCAGCGCCATGGCTCCCGCACCCAGGACGGTCATCGCCACCCCGATCGCCGCCCGGATGCCGAGGTTGCCCGCTCCGGTCATGACGTCGCCGCCCATGGCGGCCACGGGTGGCACGTGCCCGGCCTTGCGGGCGGGCAGCCACGCCGAGACCATCGTGATGATCATGCCGACCGCGTACGACCAGCCGACCGCCGACCACGGGACCACCGGCAGCGTCGAGCCCAGGTCGATCCCCAGCCGGGTGAACAGGGCGCGGATCCCCAGGGCGAGCAGCCACCCCAGGCCGAGCCCCAGGGTCGAGCCGACGAATCCGGTCACGGCGGCCTCGAACAGCACCGCGCGGGTCATCTGCCTGCGGCTGGCGCCGATGGCGCGGAACAGGGCGAGCTCGCGCCCGCGCTGGGCCACGATGATCGAGAAGGTGTTGACGATGAGGAAGCTCGCCACCAGCAGGGCGATGGCGGCGAACACGAGCAGGAAGGTGTTGATGAAACTCAGCGCCTTGTTGACCGAGCTGGCCGTGGCATCGGCGGCCGCCTGGCCGCTCACCGCCTCGAAGTCCTTCGGCGTCACGGCCTGGACGCGGGTGACGAGGTCGGGGATCGAGACGCCGCGGTCGGCGGTGATCCAGGCCGCGGTGAACGCGTCCTTGCCGCCGAGGAGCAGCTTCTGCGCCTCCGGGGTGGTGAGGAACACGTAGGTGGCCCCGGCCGTGCCGCCGCCGCCCCACTGCCCCGTGCCGACGATCGTCTTGGTGACGACGTCGCCGTTGGGCAGCGACACCTTCATCCGATCGCCCAGGCGGTAGCCGCTCTTGGCGAGGGTGACCGGGTCGATGACCATCTCGTCCGGACCCTGCGGGGGACGCCCCGACTTCAGCACCACGCCGGTGAGGCCGCCGAACGCGGGATCGGTGTACCAGTTGATGCCGACCCCCGGCGCGCCGATGGTGGCGATGACCTTGCCGTTGGAGCCGATCGGATAGGTGTTCACCGAGAAGACGGTGCCCGTCGCGCTCTTCACCCCCGGCACCGAGCGGAATCGGGCGAGTTGCGCCGGGGTGAGCAGGGCCCGGCCGGCGGTGCTCGTCGTGGGGTCGAACCGGGACCCGCTGGAGCTGTAGGTGCCCACCGGGTCGACGTTGACGTCGGCCACCGTGCCGCGCAGCAGCCCGTTGAACGACGTCGACAGCAGGGTGGTGAAGATCAGCGACCCGGACACGAACGCGACCCCCAGGACGATCGCCAGGGCGCTGAGCAGGAGCCGCGCCCGACGGTGCAGCAGCGACTTCCAGGCGGCGCGGTACATCTTGCGCTCAGCCCTCGAGCGCGTGCCGCGGGCGGCCCACCGGCTCGTCGTCCCCGGTGGACGCCGGGAGCTCTCCCCCGCCGGCCGCAGGGTGCACCTGCTCCTGGGACCTGGCCCGGGCGGCCGCCTCGGCGACACGGGCGGCGTCCACATGGCGCGGGTCGATGCTCGCCATCATCGCCAGCACCGAGTCGCGGGTGGGGTGCTCGAGCTCCGCGACGATGGCGCCGTCGGCGAGGAACAGCGCCCGGTCGGCGTAGCTGGCGGCCACCGGATCGTGGGTCACCATGACGATCGTCTGGCCGAACTCGTCGACGCTGTGCCGGAGGAACCCGAGCACCTCCGCCGACGAGCGGGAGTCGAGGTTGCCGGTGGGTTCGTCGGCGAAGACGATGTCGGGCCGGCTGATCAGCGCCCGGGCGCACGCCACCCGCTGCTGTTGGCCGCCGGACAGCTCGGTCGGCTTGTGCCCCAGCCGGCTGCCGAGGTCGACGGTGTCGACGACCGTGCGGTACCAGTCGGGGTCGGGCCGGCGTCCGGCGATGGCCAGCGGGAGCAGGATGTTCTCCTCGGCGGTGAGCGTCGGCACGAGGTTGAAGGCCTGGAAGACGAAGCCGATCCGGTCGCGGCGCAGTTCGGTGAGCTGCTTGTCCTTGAGGGAGCCGATCTCGGTGCCGCCGATGACGATGCGCCCGGCGGTGGGCGAGTCGAGTCCGGCGACGCAGTGCATGAGGGTCGACTTCCCCGAGCCCGACGGGCCCATCACCGCGGTGAAGCGGCCCTTCTCGAACTGCACGTCGACGGCGTCCAGGGCGACCACCCGGGTGTCGCCGGTGCCGTAGACCTTGGTCAGTCCCTCGGTGTAGGCCGCGACCCCCTCCCTCGGGGTCCCGGCGGGCCCCGCGGGGCCGGTGGTGGCGTCGGCGGCGAGGTCGGGGAGCATGGACTGGTCCTGTCGTCTTGTGGATGGATCACCGGATCGTGGCTCCACGATAGGTGGTGGCGATGTCGCGCCCGGTTCAGGTCCCCCATGCACAGGCCTGACCTTGATGGGGTGATGGTCATGGTTACTCTCATCATCGTCATCACTTCTGGGGAAACTGGGGATAACCTGCGTCCTTGCTTGTCATCTGGCCCTCGGCCGTCCCCAGCCCTTGGGAGAACCACCGGCCGACCCGGGGACGAGTTGTTGACGGCGACGCCCGGGCCCGACCGGGTGTGGGAGCCCGTCCACGCGACGTCCTCAGCGGCGGTAGGTTTTCCACATAACCATGTGGAAAGTGGAGAATGCGGCGAACCGGGGTGCGGCCGCTCCTGGGTGCTAGCGTGTGCCCACGCCGCCGCTACCGGCAAGGACGCCGGTCGGGCCGCCGGCCGGGGACGATCCCCCACCGACCCACCGGCGACGCCGTCAAGTGGAGGAGTCACGCATGTCCGCCATTCAGCCCGCGGGGAGCGCGCGAGGAGACCGTCGCCGCACCCAGATCCTGGATGTCGCCCTCGCGCACTTCGCCGAGACCGGCTACCGCGGGGCGTCCCTTCGCGACATCGCCCAGCAGGTCGGCATCACCCACCCGGGGCTCCTTTACCACTTCGGCAGTAAGGAGGAGCTGCTGATGGCGGTGCTCGCCCACCGCGACGAGAAGAGTTACGACATCGTCGGCGACAGGAGCGACCTCGACGCTCTCACCGCCCTGGTGCACCTGGTCGAGCGCAACGCCACCCAGCCCGGGCTCGTCGAGCTGTTCGTCACGCTGTCGGCCGAGGCCGTCGACCCCGGGCACCCGGCCCACGACTACTTCGCCCAGCGCTACCAGCGGGTTGTCGACAGCTACGAACTCTCCTTCACCCACATGCAGCAACAGGGCCTGCTCCGCGAGGGGGTCGACCCCCGCCGGGCGTCGCGCAGCCTCGTGGCGCTCATGGACGGCCTGCAGGTGCAGTGGATGTACGACCGCGAGGCCGTCGACATGCCGGGGACCGTGCTCGAGTTCCTCCGCGACATCGTCACCGACGAGCGGGCCGTGCTCGACTCGTTCGAGGCGTCCGCGACCTCGGTTGTCGCGAGCGTCGCCGACTGAGCCCGCCCGCGTCCGGCGTCACTGCCGGATCTTGTTCGTGAGCTCGCTCACCTGGTTGTAGACGCTGCGCCGCTCGCGCAGCAGCTCGCGGATCTTGCGGTCGGCGTGCATCACCGTCGTGTGGTCGCGGCCGCCGAACAACTGGCCGATCTTGGGCAGGCTCAGGTCGGTGAACTCCCGGCACAGGTACATGGCGATCTGCCGCGCGGTGACGAGGGCGTGCGTGCGCGAGGAGCCGGTCAGCTCCTCGATGCCGATGCCGAAGTAGGCGGCGGTCTCGGCCATGATCTTGGACGCGCTCACCTGGGCGTCGGCGCCGGCGGGCATGATGTCGCGGAGCACGACCTCGGCCAGCGACACGTCGACCGGCTGCTTGTTGAGGCTCGCGAAGGCCGACACCCGGTTGAGCGCTCCCTCGAGCTCGCGGATGTTCGTCTGGATGCGTGCGGCGATGAACTCGAGTACTTCGAGGCCCACGGTCAGGTGCTCGTTCACCGCGAACTTCTTGAGGATCGCGATCCGGGTC
>DAIESZ010000275.1 GCA_027346035.1 Propionibacteriaceae bacterium | reverse complement strand
CTCACGATCGGCTACCGGGCAGAACGTCGAACGTTCCTTGGTACGGCCGTGGCCGTCCGGTCGCTGAGGAACGGGAAGCCGCCGACGAGGAACATGACGCCGGGCGGCACCCGGTGCACGACCTATACCCATGGGGGTATAATCGTGCGCGAAGGAGGCAACATGTCCACTACGCCAACCGAACGCAGGCACCGCGTTCTGGTCTTCACCACCCCGACCTGCTCGTGGTGCCAACGGCTCAAGGCGTACCTGCGCGAGCGCCACGTCCAGTTCCGTGAGATCGACGTGTCCCGCGACGCGACGGCCGCCCGCGACCTGGTGCGCCGCACCGGGCAGATGGGTGTGCCCGTCATCGAGATCGACGGGCGTCCGATCGTCGGCTTCGACAAGCCGCAGATCGACCGCCTGTTGGGCCTGTCATCGCACTGAGCGCGGCAGCGTCCGAATTCATCGACCCCTCACCCCTACCGCACGAAAGGTATCCCATGGGCGAACCCGTCAAGCCGCTCGGCTCCCGTGTTCTCGTCGAGATCCTCGATGAGCAGAGCGTCACCGCAAGCGGTCTGGTCATCCCCGAGACCGCCAAGGAGAAGCAGCAGAAGGGCATCGTCGTCGCGGTCGGCGACGACGAGGACCTCATCAAGGTGACGGTCGGCGAGAAGGTGCTGTTCCCGAAGTACAGCGGCACCGAACTCCGACTCGACAACAAGGACTTCCTGATCATCGACGCCACCGAGCTGCTCGCGGTGCTCGGCCGGGAGTGACCCGAGTCACGTGACCCGGGGTGGCTGGGGCGTGGCCGCTCCGCCCACCCCGGGATCGACGGCTGTGCCGGCCGAACCCGTCCCGGCGGCACACCCACCGGGACGCGGGTCCGCTCAGCCGAGGCGGGTGAACTCCACCTGCACCGCCAGGGTCGAGGTGGCGACACCCTGGTAGACGCCCCGCATCGGGGGGACGTCGTCGTAGTCGCGGCCGCGGGCGACCACCACGTGCTCCAGCCCCACCGGGCTCATGTTGGTCGGGTCGACGGGCAGCCAGGCTCCGTCCCACCACTCCAGCCACGCGTGGCTCTCGCCCACCGCAGTGCCGCCCACGGGCAGGTCGCGGGTCGGGCACACATAGCCCGACACGTAGCGGGCGGGCACGCCGAGGTGACGCAGCAGCGTGATCGTGAGGTGGGTGAGGTCCTGGCACACGCCCTGCCGCGTCTCGACCGTGTGCCGCGCGTCGGAATTCACCGTGGTCACGCCCGGCATGTATCGCACCTGCTCGTGCACGCGCCGGCTCACCGCCTCGACCGTCTCGGCGGGGGACAGGCACTCCAGTTCAGCCGTCCACTCGGCGAGCACGGCGTCGTCCAGCCTGGTGCGCCGACGTCTGGTGAGGAACTCCAGTTGCGCATCCACCACGGCGTCGTCGGTGAGTTCGGCCCAGGTGAGCCCATGCCCGCTCGGCTGATCCGCGTCGCTGCGCTCGACCGTGGAGAGCACCTCGATCGCCAGCTCCTCGTGGGGCGCCAGCGATTCCAGCGACATGACCGTCGTGCCCCAGTAGTCGGTGTAGGTGGCGTTCCAGGTGATCGGGCGGGCCCGCAGCCGACTGTCGAGGGTGAGCTGCCCCGGCTCGTTCACCGGGGTCATCCGAACCTCGTTGTGGCTGCTGGACGCCGGGCGGTCGTAGTGCAGCACGGTCTGGTGCGCGATGCGGTAGCGCAATGTCGTCATCGGATCTCCCCGTTCCACACCGGCGCCGCACCCGACGGGAAGTAGCGCCGTGCCACCGCGTCGCCCGTCCGGCGCACGGTCTCCTGTACCGCCAGCAACTGACCCGGGAGTGCCGCGTACAGCGTCTCCAGGTCGTCGTACTCGAGGGCGCTGCGCATCCGGCCCAGCAGGCGTTTGGCGTCGTCCCGGACGCCGACACGCGGCGGTTCGGGGTCGAGACGTTCCAGGCAGTTCTCGGCCCGGGCCAGGCTGTAGACGACCGAGCGCGGGAACTGCCGGTCGAGCATGAGGAACGCCGCCACCCGCCGGTCGTCGAGCACTCCCCGCTGGCCACGCAGGTAGCCCTGCTGGCCACCGGCGCTGGCCAGCACCTGGGCCCAGCCGAGCACCTGGTTCTGCTGGGTGCCGGCGGCGATGATCCGGGCGCTCATATCGGCTCGCTCCAGCGACGACCCGAGACGCAGGAACAACCAGGCGTCGTCGTGGCTCATGGTCGAGTCGACCACGCCGTGGAACATGGCGGCCCGGGCGCGGATCCACGCGAGAGGACGAGCGGTGGCGTCCAGGGCCGGCATCCGCTGCCAGCGGACCCAACCGCCGTTGAGCACCTCCCACACCTCGATCGGCAGCACCTCGCGGGCGCGGCGCGCGTTCTCGCGGGCCGCATACCAGGAGCCGCCGAGTGAGCTGGGGTTGCCCTGGTCGAACACCAGGGTGCGGGCCACCTCGTGATAGGTGACGTCGGCGTCGGGCACCTGTGCTAGCAGCACCGACAACACCCGGCGCCCGGCCTCGACGGAGCCCGCGCGGTCCTCCAGCATGGCGAGGCGCACCTGGTCGACGATCCGGGCGGTGCCGTCGGCACGCTCGACGTAGCGCCCGACCCAGTACAACGATTCGGCGATGCGGCTCAGCATGATGTCGCCCCCCGTGACTGCTGCTGCTGTTCCTGTTGCTGGCTGAGCGCCTGGTCGTCGCGGAACACCGGTGGCGGCGCGAGCACGATGATCTCGCGCGGTTGCTCGTCGGTGACGGGCGCGGCAGCGCCCGGCTGCGCCAGCACCCAGGTGTCCTTCGAGCCGCCCCCCTGGGAGGAGTTGACGATGAGTTCGCCCTCGGGCAGGGCCACCCGGGTGAGTCCTCCCGGCAGCACCCGCACCCGGTCGCCGTCGTTGACCGCGAACGGACGCAGGTCGACGTGGCGGGGGCGCACCTGCCCGTCGATCAGCGTCGGGACCGTCGACAGCTGCACCTGGGGCTGGGCGATCCAGTCGCGGGGGTGTTCCTGCAGGCAGCGCCGCACCTCGTCGAGTTGTTGCCCGGTGGCCCGCGAGCCGATGACGATCCCCTTGCCGCCCGATCCGGCCACCGGCTTGACCACCATCTGGTCGAGGTGGTCAAGGATGTACCGGCGGGCAACCGGGTCGACGGGACGGAAGGTGTCGACGTTGGGCAGGATCGGATCCTCGTCGAGGTAGAACCGGATGAGATCGGGGATGTAGCTGTACATCAGCTTGTCGTCGGCGACTCCGTTGCCGATGGCGTTGGCCACGCTCACCAGCCCTGCCCGCAGCGACTGCACCAGCCCCGGGCAGCCCAGCGCCGAGTCGGGACGGAAGTGCACCGGATCGATGTACTCGTCGTCGACCCGACGGTAGATCACGTCGACCCGGCGCTCGCCCTGGGTGGTGCGCATCTTCACCATGCCGCCGCTGACGAACAGGTCGCGGCCCTCGACCAGTTCGACCCCCATCGTGCGGGCCAGCAGCGAGTGCTCGTAGTAGGCGGAGTTGTAGACGCCCGGGGTGAGCACGACGACGGTCGGGTCGGCGACGCCGGCGGGCGCGGCCGCCCGCAGGGCTGCCAGCAACATGCCCGGATAGCCGTCGACCGGACGGATCCGTTCACTGAGGAACGCCTCGGGGATGACGTTGGCCATCGCGCGGCGGTTCGACATCACGTAACTCACCCCCGGGGGCACCCGGACGTTGGCCTCCAGCACCCGGAAGGTGCCCGCTTCGTCGCGGACGAGGTCGACCCCGGCCACCTGGATCCGTGCCCCGTTCGGGGGCACGACGCCCGACACCTCGCGGTGGAAGTGCTCGCTCGAGGCGATGAGCTTCCACGGGATGATCCCGGCGCGCACGGCCCGCGGCGTCCCCGACCTCGCGTAGACGTCGTGCAGCAGGGCCTCGAGGGCCCGTACCCGCTGCTGCACCCCGGCGTCGATCTGCGCCCACTCCTCGGCGCGGATGATGCGGGGGATCACGTCGAGAGGGAACGCCTTCTCCTCCCCGCCATGGTCGAACGTGACGCCCTGG
>DAIESZ010000264.1 GCA_027346035.1 Propionibacteriaceae bacterium | reverse complement strand
GCGCCCGCCGCACCGGCGCCCGTTGCCGCGGCTGTCGTCCCGCAGCGGGCCGAGGAGTCCGCGGAGGCGGCCTACGTCACCCCCCTGGTACGCAAGCTGGCCACCGAGAACGGGGTCGACCTCGCCTCCGTCACCGGCACCGGGGTGGGCGGGCGGATCCGCAAGCAGGATGTGCTGGCCGCCGCCGAGGCCAGGAAGCGGGCCGCGGCCGCCGGTGTCGCGGCGCCCGCTGCACCTGCCGCCGCGACACCGGCTGCCGCCTCCGACGAGTCGTCCAAGCGCGGCACCACCGAGAAGATCAGCCGGATGCGCGCCACCATCGCGCGGCGGATGATGGAGTCGCTGCAGCACTCGGCACAGCTCACCGCGACCGTCGAGGTCGACCTCACCGCGATCTCGAAGTTGCGGGCGTCGGTGAAGGACGAGTTCCGCAAGCGCGAGGGCGTCGGCCTGTCGCACCTGCCGTTCATCACCAAGGCGGTCGTCGAGTCGCTCAAGGCGTTCCCGAAGGTCAACGCCGAGATGGATCTCGACGCCGGCATCATCACCTACCACGACGCCGAGCACATCGGCGTGGCGGTCGACACCGAGCGGGGGCTCATCGTGCCGGTCATCCGGGACGCGGGCGACCTCAGCATCACCGGGCTCGCGAAGAAGATCGCCGACCTCGCTGCCCGGGCCCGGGCGAGCAAGGTCACCCCCGATGAGCTCACCGGTGGCACTTTCACCATCACCAACTACGGCTCGGCGGGCACCCTGTTCGACACACCCATCATCAACCAGCCGCAGGTCGCCATCCTCGGTACCGGGGCGCTCGTCAAGCGTCCGGTGGTGGTCTCCGACGAGTTCGGCAACGACTCGATCGCGGTCCGCGACATGATGTACCTGTCGCTCAGCTACGACCACCGTCTGGTCGACGGCGCCCATGCGGCCCGCTTCCTCAGCGCGGTCAAGCAGCGTCTCGAGGGCGGTGACTTCGCCGCCGAGATCTAGTCGGAGCATCGCCGAAGGGGCCGATCCGCGCCGGATCGGCCCCTTCGGCGTCCCCGAGCGCACGATCACCCGCGCGGCCACCGGCGTCCGGGACAAGTATCATGCTGACGACACCCCGGCATCGCCGGACACGATTCAACGATCCGGAGCACGCATGGCAAGCGAGAAGGCCAAGGAACTCGCCCGGCAGCAGAAGGCCGCGGTCAAGGCCGAGAAGCAGCGCAAGAAGAACTCCACGGACCCGCACGACTGGGGCCAGTGGCGCCAGATCCGGGAGATGTACAAGCTCGCCGCGGGCGAGAACCCGCGGTTCCCGTGGATTCTCGCCGTGGGCTTCGCCGCCCCGATCATCGTGCTCACCATCGTCGGGCTGTTCGTCAGCCCGTTGCTGCTGTGGACCATGATCGGGATCTCCGCCGGCATGGTCGTGGCGCTGCTGCTGTTCAACCGCGAGATCAAGCGGGCCACGTTCTCACGGGTGAAGGGGCAGACCGGATCCGCCCAGGTGGCGCTCGAGATGCTGCCCAAGGGCTGGTCGTCGACACCCGCCATCAACGCGAACCGCGAACTCGACGTCATCCACCGGGCCGTCGGCCCGTGCGGGGTAGTGCTGGTCGGCGAGGGCAACCCGCGCCGCGTCCGGCAGATGCTCGCCAACGAGAGCAAGCGGCACGCCAGCGCCGGACACAACCTGAACATCGTCACCATCGTCATGGGTGAGGGCGAGGGCGAGGTGCCCCTCACCAAGCTCACCGACCACATCCGCAAGCTGCCCAAGACCTACGACAAGGCCCAGGTCGAGGACATCAACCGCCGGGTGCGGGCGCTCGACAACATCCGACCGCGGCTGGGTGGTGTCCCCAAGGGCCCGATGAACATCAGGGGTGCCCGCAAGGCGCTCCGCGGACGCTGAGCGCGTGGCCGGCGCGAACTTCATCAACGCCGAGGGCATCGGCAAGGGATACGGAACCCGGATCCTGCTCGACGCGGTGAGCCTCGGCCTCGGGGCCGGCGACGTCATCGGCGTCGTGGGCCGCAACGGCGACGGCAAGTCGACCCTGCTCGCCCTGCTGACCGGCTCGATCGAGCCCGACACGGGCCGGGTCACCCGCAGCGCGTCGGCGTCCATCGGCGTGCTGAGCCAGGTCGAGACCAGCGGCGCCGGACACAGCGTTCGCGACCTCATCTTCGGGGGCCGCCCCGACCACGTGTGGGCCGCCGACGCCGAGACCCGGCGGATCGTCGAGCAGATGCTGCTCGGTATCGCCCTCGACACGGACGCGGGCACCCTCAGCGGTGGCGAACGGCGACGGGTCGCGCTGGTGGCGCTGATGCTCGGGGGCCACGACCTGCTCGTGCTCGACGAGCCCACCAACCACCTCGACGTCGAGGCCGTGTCGTGGCTGGCGAACCACCTCAACGCCCTGCAGCAGCGCGGAACCGCGATGCTGGTGGTGAGCCACGACCGATGGTTCCTCGACGCGATCTGCAACCGCATCTGGGAGGTGCACGACGGGGTCGTTGACGCCTACGACGGCGGCTACG
This sequence comes from Propionibacteriaceae bacterium, assembly GCA_027346035.1. Lineage (GTDB taxonomy): Bacteria > Actinomycetota > Actinomycetes > Propionibacteriales > Propionibacteriaceae > JAJYQH01. The sequence goes on along the minus strand of DAIESZ010000264.1, from coordinate 2,334 downwards.
CCGCGTACGTGCTGGCCCGGGCCGAGCGGGCCCGGCAGGCGGCGTCGAAGGAGTCCCGCCGCCGGAACCTGCTGCGCAAGGAACTCGCCTGGCTGCGCCGGGGGGCACCGGCCCGCACCAGCAAGCCCCGCTTCCGGATCGACGCCGCGAACGCGCTGATCTACGACGAGCCCGATCCCCGCGACAAGCTGCAACTCGCCCAGTTCTCGACGGCGCGCCTCGGGAAGGACGTCATCGACGCCGAGGACGTCGGGCTGACCCTGCCCGGCGGGCGCCGGCTGCTCGACCACCTCACCTGGAGCATCGGCCCCGGGCACCGGATCGGACTCGTCGGCGTCAACGGGTCGGGCAAGACCACCCTGCTGAACCTGTTCGCCGGAGACCTCGAGCCCACCTCCGGGCGGGTCAAGCACGGCAAGACCCTGCGGCTCGGGCACCTGAGCCAGCACGTCGGCGAACTCGCCGGCGACGAGCGGGTCCTCGAGTCGGTGACCCGGCTGCGCAACGAGACCCGCCTGGCCACCGGCCGGGATGCCACGACGTCCACCCTGCTCGAGGACTTCGGGTTCACCGGCGACAAGCTCGTGACCCGGATCGGCGAGCTGTCCGGAGGGGAACGGCGACGGCTGCAGCTGCTGCGCCTGCTGATCAGCGAGCCCAACGTGCTGCTGCTCGACGAACCGACCAACGACCTCGACATCGACATCCTGACCGTCGTCGAGGACTACCTCGACACGTGGCCGGGCACCCTCATCGTCGTGTCGCACGCCCGCTACTTCCTGGAGCGGGTATGCGACGTCACCTACGCCCTCATGGGTGACGGCAGCTGCGTCATGCTGCCGGGCGGGGTGGAGCAGTATCTCGAGCACCGGCGCACCCGGCCGCCGGCGGGCGGGTCGGGGGGCGTCCGCACCGCGGGCGCCGAGAACGAACGCGAGGACTCCGAGGGCCCCTCGCCGGGGGAACTGAGGCAGCTGCGCAAGGACGCCGCGCGACTCGAGGGCCAGCTCGACAAGCTCGAGCGGCGCATCGCGACCGTGCACGAGAAGATGGCCGCCTCCGCGTCCGACTACGCCGAACTCGCCCGCCTGCAGGAGGAACTGGCGGCGCTGGAGGCGCAGCGCTCCGAACTCGAGGATGCCTGGCTGGACGCCAGCGAACACCTGTGACGGGCGGGGCCCGCCAGGAGCGGAGGTGAGGACTCCCGCGACGGTCGGGCCCCCGGACCTCGGTGACTCGGTGGCAGACGGTGGAACGGGCCGGGCGAACACCCAGGACACGGGCCCAGAAGGTCAGCCGGTCCGGGCGCAGGTCACCTGCGGGTGACGACCACGGTTCCGAGCATGAGGTCGTCCAGCCCACGACGTTCGGCACCCACGACGATCGCCGGGATGACCAGGCATTTCAGTAGCGTTCGGAGCACGGCCCGCCACCATTCGACGGGCTGGCCGTCGACCCGGACGACCGCGATCCGGGCGAGGATCTGGCCGAAGCTGCCGCCGGTCAGGACCGTGAGCACGGCGCCCTCGACGAAGAACACGGCGTAGGGCATCCAGGCGCGCCAGTCGTGACCGGTCACCGCGCCCGGTCCGACCATGCCGGCGGCGAACGCCATCGAGGCCGCCCAGTCGATGAGGATCGCCGCGACCCGCGCCCCCCACGACGCGAGTGACCCGCGTCCGCCCGCTGGCAGGCCGATCGACGACCCCGGGTACTCGTCCACATCCTGCGCGCTGCTCACGCTGCACGAGGATATGCCACCCGTGCGGCGACGGCGATGCCCAGCGACCGGGCGAAAGGACGGTCCCGTCGGGGGTGGGACCGGGTGGGGACGCCGGGTGGGACCGGGAAGGACCGGACCGGGCGGCGTACGACCCGTCCAGCGGCGTACGACCCGGCAGGACTTGTCGACCCGGTCGTACGCCGAGACGGCCCGGTCGTACGCCGCGGAGGACCACGGGCCGGGCGCCCGCCGGCGCGGACGCCGCGGGGCGTCCGGGTGGGCCTGCCGTAACATCGCTGTTACACGGACGGAACGCGCGGGCAACTCCCCGGGCATAGCGTTCGTACCACTGATTTGTTCCCCGAACTGGAGGAAACCTATGTTCAAAGGCGCCGACGATCTGCTGGCGTTCGTGAAGGACGAGGGCGTCGAGATGATCGACGTCCGGTTCTGCGACCTGCCGGGCGTGATGCAGCACTTCACCGTCCCCGTCGGCTCGTTCGGCCCGGAGGTGTTCGAGGAGGGGCTTGCGTTCGACGGGTCGTCGATCACGGGCTTCCAGAAGATCCACGAGTCGGACATGGCGCTGATGCCCGACCCGACCACCGCCT
>DAIESZ010000260.1 GCA_027346035.1 Propionibacteriaceae bacterium | reverse complement strand
CAGCGGAATGTCGACGGGGCGGACCGATCTGATCGGATTGACCCCGGCGGGGAACCTGCTGTGGAAGACCGCGCACATGCGGGTGTACGAGGGTCCGTTGGGTTCGACGAACACGATGTCGGCCGCGTCGATGCCGAGTTGGGGATATTCGCGCTGCAGGTTGGGCACCTTGACCGCCACGGCCGGATGGTTGAGCTTCGCCGGGTCGGACACCAGGGCGCCGGTGAGGGGGGCACGGGGCCGCGTGTCGGCGCTCGGCGTCGGGACGGCCGACGACGGACGCGGCGTCGCACCCGTCGGGCCCGGCGACGTGGTGCTGGGAGCCGGCGTGCTCGACTGTGCCGTGTCCGACGACCCGGTGCAGCCGGTGGCGGCCAGCCCGGCCAGTCCGAGCGATCCGGAGATGAGCGTCCGACGTGTCAGCCGATCCATGGTGTCCCCTTCGTCCGCTCGCATCCTAGGGTCGCGGCGGCCCAGCCGACGGGGGTTGCCCCGGTCAGCCGAGTCGGGCGGCGATCCGGTCGCCCACCACGCTGGTGGGAGCCTTGCTGCCGGCCCGCTCGGCGATGTCCTGCTCGACCGCCCGCTCGATCCGGCGAGCGTCCGTCTGGCGCCCGAGGTGATCGAGCAGCAGCGCCATGGAGCTGATCGCGGCAGTCGGGTCGGCGATCTGCTTGCCCGCGATGTCGGGCGCGGAGCCGTGCACCGGCTCGAACATCGACGGGAACTCGCGGCTGGGGTTGATGTTGGCGCTCGCGGCGAGCCCGATGCCGCCCGTCACGGCGGCCGCGAGGTCGGTGACGATGTCACCGAACAGGTTGTCGGTCACGATGACGTCGAACTGGCTCGGGTCGACGACCATCGCGATCATGGCGGCGTCGATGTGGAGGTAATTGGTGCTCACCTCGGGGTACTCGCGGCCCACCTCGGTGAAGATCCGGTTCCACAGCCTGCCCGCATTCACCAGCACGTTGTGCTTGTGCAACAGGGTCAGCTTGCGGCGACGACGCATCGCCCGATCGTAGGCGTCACGCACGACCCGCTCGACGCCGTAGGCGGTGTTGACACTGACCTCGGTCGCCAGTTCGTGCGGGGTGCCGGTGCGCACGGTGCCGCCGTTGCCGCAGTAGAGCCCCTCGGTGCCCTCGCGGACCACGACGAAGTCGATCTGCTTGCCCGCGACGATCGCATCGGCGAGCGGCGTCGGGACCCCGGGGTAGAGCTTGCTCGGCCGCAGGTTCACCGCGTGGTCGAAGGCGAACCGGAGCTTGAGCAGCAGCCCGCGCTCCAGCAGTCCGCTCGGGATCTCCGTCGATCCCGGGGCCGCCCCGACCGCGCCCAGCACGATGGCGTCCGCCCCGGCGAGTTCCTCGAGCACCGAGTCGGGCAGCACCTCGCCCGTGCGCAACCAGCGCTCCGCCCCGAGGTCGTAGTCGACGAACGAGAACGTGTTCTCCCCGACGGCGGCCCGCAGCACCTTCAGCGCCTCGGCGGTCACCTCGGGACCGATGCCGTCGCCGCCGATGACGGCGATGGTGGGCGTGGTGGACGGTGTCGCGGAGGAGGTCACGTCAGAGCTCATGGCCAGCAGGATAGGCGAGCCGCGCGCCCGGTCCCGGACGCGGGCACGCCGGCGGACGCCCGCGACCGGACGTTTCGATCGCTCGCGGGGAGCATCCCACCGCCCGCTTCGGCGCGGAGCCCCGACCCTGGGACGGCGTCCGGGAAGAAAGCCTTGTCGGTGGCTCCGAAGGGGGAGAATTCACGGCGAAAATTCCCCTCTTGTGTAATTGCGAGTCGGAGGTAGGCTCCGTGTGAACGTTAATAAGTATCCGGGCGCACACCCGCGATCCCAGGGGGACTGCGGGCCTGCGCCCCGACCGAAGCAAGGAGGCTGGGTCATGAGTAATGTCGCGGGTAACGGGGACTTGAGCGGGCAGTCCGACGGTTCGGGCGAGGTCGATCGGTCGGTCATCGAACCCTCGCGTCGACGTGTGCTGCGGACCGCTGGAATCGCGGCCGCCGTCCCATTGCTGGGCACCGTTCTCGCCGCGTGCGGCGCCAACGCGTCGAACGCATCGAATCCCACGGGAACATCGACCTCCGGATTCTCCCAGGGGAAGGACCCCTGGCCGCAACACCCCACCTACAAGTTCGCCTTCATCAACCACGTGACCACCAACCCCTTCTTCACCCCCACCCGGTACGGCATCGAGGACGCGTGCGACCTGCTCGGGTGCACGTATTCCTGGACGGGCTCCACGAACTCGGTGCCGAGCGACATGGTGACCGCGATGAACACGGCGATCGCGGCCAATGTCGACGGGATCGCGGTGGCGGTGATCGACAACAAGGCCTTCGTCGGGCCGATCAACAGCGCGCTCGCCAAGGGCATCCCCGTCATCGCCTACAACGCCGACGCCACCCAGAACCTGCAGAACAACCACTACCTGTCCTACGTCGGCCAGGACAACTACGTGGCCGGCCAGAAGCTGGCCCAGCGGTTGCTGTCCGACGGTGCTGTCAAGAGCGGTGACCTGGTGGGCGGCATGATCGCCACGCCGGGCACCCTGAACATCCAGCCCCGCCTCGACGGAATCATCTCGGTGCTCAAGCCGGCCGGGGTGAACGTCGCCACGGTCGCCACCGGAGCACTGCTGACCCAGGAGTTCACCGCCGTCGACGCGTGGTATCAGGGCCACACCAACGCGAAGTTCATGGTCGCCGTTGACGACGGCAGTTCGGAGGCGGTGGCCGACGCCATCAAGAAGTACAGCCTCAAGGGCAAGGTCGGCGGAGCCGGATGGGACGTCTCCACCCCGGTGCTCAACGGGCTCAAGGACGGGTCCCTGTTGTACACGATCGACCAGCAGGCCTACCTGCAGGGCTTCGTCCCGGTGGTGCAGTTGTTCATGTACAACATCTCGGGCGGCCTGATGCTGCCGTGCGACACCGACACTGGCCTGACCATCGTCACCCAGAGCACGGTCGATCCCTACCTGTCGAAGCAGACCCGCTTCGAGGGATCCAGCAACAGCGAGAAGATCCTGAGCCGCCCGGCGAAGATCACGGTGTGACATGACCAGTCGACGCTCTGAAACCACCCTGGAGCCCGCCACAGACCCTCACGGCTCCAAAGGCGCCGCGCCCGATGTCGTGAGGGGGTCACGCTGGGATTGGCGTACCGTCGTCGAACGGCAGGAATTCGCGGTGTTCGTCGTCGCGGTGATCCTGTTCGTCTATTTCGGCGCCACCTCGCCGCAGTTCCTCACCGAATTCAACATCGTCACTCTGGTCGACTTCATCGCGCCCGTCGCGGTGATCAGCTTCGGTGAGGTGATGCTCCTGACGCTGGGAGAGATGGACCTTTCCGCCGGCACGATCTTCATTTTCATGCCGTTCGTCACCCAGGCACTGTTCAGCGCCGGGGTGCCGCTGTTGGTCGCGATCCTCATCACCCTGGTCGTGGGCGCCCTGATCGGAGTCGTCAACGGGTTGATCGTGGTGGTTTTCGGACTGCCGTCGTTCATCACGACGCTCGGCACGCTGTTCGCGCTCGACGGCATCATGCTGGTCGTAACGAACGCCAATGAGGCGACGATGCCGACCACCGGGACAACGGTCGAGAAGATCTTCGGGCTGGGCAGATGGTCGGAGATCCTCTGGGCCCTGGCGATGCTGATCGTCATGTACCTGATCCTTCACCGCAGCAGGATGGGGCTGCACATCACCGCCACCGGCGGCAACCGCACCGGTGCCGCCGAGGCCGGCATCCCGGTGAAGCGGGTGATCGTGTGGGCGTTCGTCATGTCGGGCGTCCTCGCCACCCTCGTGGGCATCATCGACGCCACCCGGGTCGGAACCATCGATCCCGGCGATCCCGGCACCACCGAGATGTTCTACGCGATGGCCGCCGCGGTCATCGGTGGCACGGCGACCACCGGAGGCCGGGGCACCCAGATCGGAGCCGTCATCGGCGCGACCGTGTTCGGCATCCTCTACGTCGGGTTCACCCTCAAGGGGATCAACGCCAACGCCTTCGTGCTGATCCTCGGCATCGCGATCCTCGTCGCGATGGCGGTCAACGTGCAGCTGAGCCGTGTCACGCAACGACGCGGCGGGTCCAAGGGAAGGAGATCCAAGTGACCACCGCCACCACCAGCGACAGCGCGGCTGTCGAGCGTCACGACACCGATGAGATCCTGCGGCTGGAGGGGATTCACAAGAGCTTCGGCGCGGTGCGGGTGCTGCAGGGCATCGACATGGTGCTGCACCGCGGCGAGGTGCTCGGGCTGGTCGGCGACAACGGGGCCGGCAAGAGCACCCTCGTGAAGATCCTCACCGGTTTCCAGCGGGCCGATCAGGGGCGCATCTTCCTCGAGGGCGAGCAGGTGCGCTTCTCGTCGGTCGACGACGCCCGCGCCCACGGGATCGAGACCGTCTACCAGGACCTCGCGCTGATCCCCCAGTTGTCGATCTTCCACAATCTGTTCCTCAACCGGGAGCTGACCGTGGGTGGCCGTCTCGGGCTGCTGAACAACAAGCGGATGCGGGAGCTCGCCAGGCAGTACCTCACGGACATGGGGGTCGACATCCCGACCATCGAGGCCCCGGCCCAGAGCCTCTCGGGAGGGCAGCGACAGGCCATCGCGGTGGCGCGGGCGTCCAGGCGTGAGGACACGAAGATCCTCCTGCTCGACGAGCCGCTGGCGGCGATGGGCGCCCGCGAGGCCGCGCTGATCATCGACCTCATCAAGGACCTGTCCAGGAATCGGGGCGTGTCGATCATCGTGGTCGACCACAACTACACCCACCTGTTCGAGTTCTGCGACCGCGTCACGGTCATCCAGCAGGGGGTCATGACCCTCGATCAGCGCACGGCCGACACGTCGCTCGACGAGCTGATGGACTACATGGTCTCCCAGTTCCGTCAGCAGGTCGCCACCGGTCGGGCGGAACGGGGCCACTGACGGTCGGGCATCGCCGCCCGAAGGGGCGACGATTGCCGGGTGGAGCCGGGCATCCGGTTCCACCCGGCTCGCCTAAAGTACGGTGCATGGCCCTCACCTTTGACACCGTGGATCACCAGCCCCACCACCACGCGTCGGACGCCGACATCGCGACGGTCCATGCCGACCCCGGGTTCGGTACGCATTTCACCGACCACATGGTGGTGGCCGACTGGACCGAGGGTGACGGATGGCACGACGGGCGGGTGCAACCGTACGGACCCTTCCAGATCGATCCGGCGTCCGCGGTGCTGCACTACGCCCAGGAGATCTTCGAGGGACTGAAGGCCTACCGGCACGACGACGGGTCGGTGTGGCTGTTCCGGCCCGAGAAGAACGCGGAGCGCTTCGCCCGGTCGGCCCGGCGGCTCGCGCTGCCCGAACTGCCGGCCGAGGACTTCGTGGACAGCATCGAAGCGCTCGTCCGTGCCGACCAACGGTGGGTGCCGAGCGGGCCCGACCAGAGCCTCTACCTGCGGCCCTTCATGATCGCGAACGAGAACTTCCTCGGCGTGCGCCCGGCCCACCGGGTGCTGTACGCGGTCATCGCTCACCGGTCGGCGCCTACTTCAGGGGAGGTGTGCAACCGGTCGACATCTGGATCAGCACCGATTTCACCCGCGCCGCGCCGGGCGGCACCGGCGCCGCCAAGTGCGGGGGCAACTACGCGGCGTCCCTGTTGCCCCAGCAGCAGGCCTACGAGCAGGGATGCTCCCAGGTGCTGTTCCTCGACGGCCGCGAGCAGCGGTGGATCGAAGAACTGGGCGGCATGAACATGTTCGTCGTCACGAGCGACGGCCGGCTGGTGACACCGGAACTCAGCGGCAGCATCCTCGAGGGCGTGACCCGCGATTCCATCCTTCAGGTGGCCCGCGAACTCGGGCTGGAGCCGGAGGAGCGTCGGCTGTCGATCGACGAGCTGCGGGAGGGAGTGTCGTCCGGCCGGATCACCGAGGTGTTCGCCTGCGGAACTGCCGCCGTGGTCACGCCCATCAACCGGTTCCGCTCGGTCACCGACGATCTGCAGGTGCCGGGAGCGCCGGGGCGCTACACCATGGAGATCCGCCAGCAGCTGCTCGACATCCAGTCCGGGCGCCGTGCCGACAGTCACGGCTGGATGCGCCGGGTGCTCTGAACCGGAGAGGCCAGCCGCATCCCGGATCGACCATCCAGGACGCGAGATCGGCGTCCCGGGCGCCGGTCGAGGCAGCACACTGGTTCGGGCGTGCGCAGCGTCGCGCCACCGCGGCGGGCGTCAACTCCCACCCATCGACACCCGCGTCCTGAGATCCGGCCCCGAGGAGCTGTCATGACGATTCAACCCGTTCGCCCGGAACGGTTCCACGTGTACGACACGACCCTGCGCGACGGCGCGCAGCAGGAGGGTTTGCGGCTGACCGTCGGTGACAAGCTGCGTATCGCCGAACTGCTCGACGACCTCGGCGTCACGTTCATCGAGGGCGGGTGGCCGGGCGCCAACCCCAACGACACGGCGTTCTTCGAGGCCGCCCGGAGCGAGCTCTCGCTGAAGAACTCGCAACTGGTCGCGTTCGGGGCAACCCGGAAGGTGGGCGGCCGGGCTGCCGACGATCCGCTCGTGGCCGCGCTCCGGGACGCGGGTACCGACTACGTCTGCCTCGTCGCCAAGAGCCACGACAAGCACGTCACCCACGCATTGCGCACCACCCTCGACGAGAACCTCGAGATGGTCCGCGACACGGTGAGCCACCTGGTGTCCGAGGGCAAGCACGTCTTCGTCGACGCCGAGCACTTCTTCAACGGTTATCTCGACAACCCGGCCTACTCGCTCGAGGTGGTGCGGGTGGCGGCCGAGGCGGGGGCCGAGGTGATCGTGCTGTGCGACACCAACGGCGGCATGCTCCCGAGTTGGATGGGGGACATCGTCTCGGCCGCCGCCCAGATCGGCGCCGACATCGGCATCCACTGTCACAACGACACCGGGTGCGCCGTGGCCAACACGCTGGCCGCGGTGGACGCCGGCGCCATGCACGTGCAGGGCACGATCAACGGCTACGGGGAGCGCACGGGCAACGCCGACCTCACCACGGTCATCGGCAACCTGCAGCTCAAGTACGGCTGGCCGCTGGTGCCGGAGCACAGCCTGGCCGACATGACTCGCATTGCCCACTCGATCGCCGAGATCGCCAACCAGGCGCCCGCCGCCCGCCAGCCCTACGTCGGTCATTCGACGTTCGCGCACAAGGCTGGCCTGCACGCCAGTGCGATCCGCGTCGACTCCAACCTCTACCAGCACATCGATCCTCTGCTCGTCGGCAACGACATGCGCATGCTGATCTCCGACATGTCCGGGCGCGCCAACGTGCAGATCAAGGGTGAGCAACTCGGATTCGACCTGTCCGAGCGCGACATCGCGGCCCGGATCACCAATGTCATCAAGGACCGTGAGGCCGGGGGGTACTCCTACGAGGCGGCCGACGCGAGTTTCGAACTGCTGCTGCGCGACGAGCTCGGCCAACTCGACAAGCCGTTCCAGGTCGACAGCTGGCGCGTGCACACCGAGCTCAGTGGTGACAACGAGACCGACTCCGAGGCGACGGTCAAGCTCACCACCGGCGGGCAGACCCACCGCTATCTCGGCGACGGGAACGGCCCGGTCGACGCCCTGAACTCGGCCCTGTCGGCGGCGCTCGCGCCCACCCACCCCCAAGTGGCCGGCTACGAGCTCACCGACTACCGCGTGCGGATCCTCGACAGCAGCCTGGGCACGGATGCGATCGTGCGCGTGCTCATCGACATGACCGACGACTCGCACACCTGGACCACGGTCGGGGTGGGGACGAACGTCATCGAGGCCAGCTGGGAGGCTCTCTCCGACGGCTATCTCTTCGGCCTGGTGAAGGGCTACGGGCAGGCCGCCGCCTGAGCTCACCATCCAGTCGCCGCCACTCAGGGTGTTTCGTGCGAGCGGAGCTGTGGTGAGTGCAACACTGTCCCTGTTCCTCGGAGCCGGACGACCCAGCCGGCCCGATCCGCCGTCGAACCGGGATCGTAAATGGAGTTGATCCGTGCCGCCGCCTACGGCGTCGCATACTTCATGGTGTTCGGTGCCCTCGGCGCCGTGCTCGATCGACGCCGCCGGGCGTGGGCGCCGCTCGTGGTCGACACGGGCCTGGTCGCGGCGCTGATGTGGGCCTTCGGCCGGCCCGACGCTGCCCGGGTCGCGTTCGCCGTGACGCTCGGTCTGGTGTGCCTGGTGACCACCGGACTGATCGTGTGGGACGCCGAGCCGACTCCGGTGCTGCGAGGCGGAGCCCTGCGGAGTGCCGTGGCGCTCGAGCCGACCGCACCACCCAGGCGGGCAGCGGGTCCCGGGCGGCCCGCCTGGCGCGCCCGGACGATCGTCCCGACCCCTCCTCCGCCCCCTCCCGTTCCGCCGGAGGGCCAGTTCGACTGGGTGCGTCCGGTGGTCGAGCCGCCCCGCCGCGCGGTCGCGTGGGCCGAGCGGCCCGTCGGCGGACAGCTGATCAGTGAGGTGTACCGACCCGATCAAGGATGAGGCGCCCGGCTGGGGCGGCTCCGCCGATCTCGATTGCGCCCGAGAGCGCCTCGGAAGCGCGGTCGAGGGCCTCGGGGGTGTCGGTGTGCAGCGTGAGCAACGGTTGGCCCGCGCGCACGGTGTCCCCGGGCTTGGCGTGGATCTCGACGCCGACCCCCGCC
>DAIESZ010000237.1 GCA_027346035.1 Propionibacteriaceae bacterium | reverse complement strand
GGCAGACACGCAACCCACCCTCCGCTGACGGGCGGCAATCAGACGCCTCGGGGGACGCCGCCCGACCCCGTGGACGCTAGGACCGGCTCGGTGGCGCGGTGGTGTCGTCGCGCCCTGCTCGACGTGGCGACGACGTGACTGGCGTTCGGTGCATGCCGGCCCTTCCGCGTGCGTGCGTGAACCTTCCACATTTCGATTCCAGGTAGGGCCATTCGACCGCCCACCAGCTCATTCGTGAGAGACTCAGGGATTTCTGGGCGGGGCCACCTAATCTTGGCGCGTGGCCATACCAGATCGAGGGGGAGACCGGAACATTCCCGGTCCGCGACGGGCCCTCGCACACGAGGGCTCGCCGGGCATCGCCCCGCGCCCGCCCGCCCGTCCGTCCCGCGCTCGTCGACATCACACCCGTCGTGTCGTGACGCTGGTGGTGGTGCTCGCCCTCGTGGTCGTCGTGGCCGGCGTGGGGGTCATGCTCTACCAGCGTCTCAACGGGAACCTGCGGGCGGTCGTGCTGCCCGCTGACGTGCAGAAGGGCAGCCGACCGGGCAACACGGCGAGCGTGTCGGGCATCAGCCCGGGCGCGGCCGAAAACATCCTCGTCATCGGCTCCGACACCCGATCGAACTCGCAGGACTGCTCGCTGGGCGGTGCCTGCTCGCCGGCGTCGGCCACCGGTGGCAGCGGGGAGAACCTGTCCACCGTCGGCGCGCACGCCGACGTCGAGATCCTCGTGCACATCTCCGCCGACCGCACCAACATGACCGTGATGAGCATCCCGCGCGACACGATGATGACCGTGCCGGCGTGCACCGGCAACGGCGCGAGCGAGGCACCGCACTACGACCGGATCAACAGCACCCTGTCGTACGGGCCGGCGTGCACCGTCACCGCCGTGCACCAGCTCACCGGACTGGCGATCAACCACTTCATCATGGTCGACTTCAGCGGCGTCGTGCAGATCTCGGACGCCGTCGGCGGTGTCACCATCTGCGTCGACAACAACGTCTACGACCCCTACTCGCACCTCAAACTCACCAAGGGAACACACACGCTCAAGGGCGTGGCCGCGCTGGAATTCTTGCGCACCCGTCACGGCTTCGGAGACGGCAGCGACATCGGGCGCACGGTCGCCCAACACCTGTTCCTGGCGGCGGTGCAGCGCAAGGTCGAAAGCGCCGGGACGCTGCTCAACCCGGTGACCCTCTACCACCTGGCCAACACGGCGACCAGCGCCGTCACGGTCGACACCGGCCTCGGCAGCGTCACCGATCTCGCCCGCCTCGCGGTCACGGTGGCCAAGGTGCCCACGGACCGCACGACGTTCGTCACGATGCCGACCGTGCCCGACCCGCAGAACAACAACGTCGTCATCCCCGCCGCGTCGGCGGAGGCCCTGTTCACCAAGATCGCCGACGACGTGCCGCTGAGCTCCGCGCCCAGGAAGGCGGCGTCCTCGGCGCCCACGTCTGCCGCGACGTCGAGTTCGGGCGCCTCCTCGACCCGCACGACGACCACGAAGAGTTCGACGTCGTCGACGAACACGACCGCTGCCGCGTCCGGTCCCAGCGACTTCCAGCAGACGGCGTCCTCGGCGACCGGATGCGCGACCGTCAGCCAGCAGTACACGGTGTCGCTCAACGGCGTCGGCATGACGCCGGTGCAGGCGTTCGCGGCGTCCCCGAACGTCCCGCTGTCGGCGCCGTGATCACAGGGACCGGGCGTGGATGTCGTCCCGAGCCGCAGGGGAGAGGGTGACGGGTGGACATGCGACCCCGGGCGGTCTTCCTCGACGTCGACGGCACCCTCGTCGACGAGGCCGGGCGGATCCCCGACAGTGCGCGCACCGCGGTGCGTGAGGCCCGCGCCAACGGCCACCAGGTGTTCCTGTGCACCGGACGCTCCCTCGTCGAGCTGTGGCCCGAGATCCTCGACATCGGCTTCGACGGACTGGTGGCCGCCGCCGGCGCCTATGTGCGGGTCGGCGACGAGGTGCTCCGCCACGACCATCTGGACGCAGCAGACATCGGCCATGTCCGGGATTTCTTCGACCCGCTCGGCGTGCAGTACTACTTTCAGGCCAGCGACGGCATCTACGGCAGCCCGGGTGTGCGCGAGAAACTGCGCCAATTGATCTACGGGTGGGTCGCCGACGAGGATCTGCTGGCCGAGTTCGAGCGCGGCCTGTTCGGGTTCATCGACTCGATCAGGGTGGACGCCGACCCGTTCGCCGCCCGGATCACCAAGGCGATCTACATCGACTCCAGCGTGCCCTTCGACGGCATCAGGCAGGAGTTCTCCGGCAGCTTCGACATCATCCCGTCGTCGGTGCCGATGTTCGGGCCGAACAGCGGCGAGATGATGCTCATCGGCGTCCACAAGGCGACCGGGATCGACGTGCTGCTCGACCACCTGGAGATCGACCGGGCCGACACCATCGCCCTCGGTGACAGCTACAACGACCTCGAGATGCTTGCCCACGTCGGTGTCGGGATCGCGATGGGCAACGCACCACAGCCGGTTCGCGACGTCGCCGACGAGGTCACCGGCGCCCCCGACGACGACGGCATCCTGCTCGCGTTCCGGAGGCACGGGCTGGTGCTCGACCGATGACTCCATCTTGCATGCAAGCTTGCATGCAAGATGCTACGATCTCGTCATGCCCGAGACCACCGCAGCAGCCGAACGCGCCTACCGGCACACCAAGGAGTTGATCCTCGCCGGCGATCTGCACGGCGGCGATCTCCTCTCCGAGGGAGTGCTCGCGGCCGAACTCGGCATCAGCCGCACCCCCGTCCACGAGGCGTTCCTGCGGCTCGGTGCCGAGAACCTGCTGGCGCTGTCCTCACGGCGGGGCGCCGCCGTGGTCCCGATGGCCCCCGACGAGGCGCGCGACGTGCTCGAGATGCGTGAGAGCATCGAACTCTCCACGGCTCGGCGAGCACTCTCGGCGGGTCTGCGCGCCGACGTCCTCGCCGGACTGCGGGACAACGTCGAACGCCAGCGCCGGCTCGCGACGGCCGGGGACGTCGACGGCTTCGTCGAGGCCGACAACGAGTTCCACGCGACGCTCGTGCGCGCCTCGGGGAACCGGATCGCCCTGCACTTCCACGACCTGCTGCGCGATCGCCAGCATCGGTTGCGTCGGCAGATCCTGCACGTGGGTCCGGCGAACATCGCGGACGCGCTGGCCGATCACGAACTCATGCTGGCCGCCGCCGAGCGGGGCGACTCGGACGGGTTCTGCCGGCTCATCTCCCAGCACGTGGCCCGCCACCGGGGCCTGCTGTGAGGCGGGCGTGGGTCGGCGCGTTCGGCGCCCTGTTCGTCTGCTCGTGGGCCGGCAACCAGTTCAGCCCGCTGCTGCTCATGTACCAGAATGCGCGCGGCTACAGCACTCTCACCGTCAACGCGTTCCTCGGCGTCTACGTGCTCGGCCTCGCACCCACGCTGGTCCTGGCGGGGACCCTCTCGAACCGGTTCGGGCGCCGCGCCGTCATGGGCGCGGGGGTCCTCCTCGCCGTGCTGGCCAGCGCGGTGCTGTCACTCGGCGCGCTCGGCACGGCGCCGATCTACGTCGGCAGGCTGCTCTCCGGAATGGCGGTGGGCACCGGGACCGCCGTGGGCACCACGTGGATCAAGGAACTCTCCCAGGGGACGCACGACCCCTCGGCCGACCCTGGTGCCGGGGCGCGACGGGCGGCGGTGGCGTTCAGCCTGGGATCGGGTCTCGGCGCCCTCGTCGCGGGGTCCCTCGCGCAGTGGGGGCCCTGGCCCGAGGTGCTGCCGTTCCTCCTGCACCTGGGCGTCACCGTGCCGTTCCTCGCCATCGTCGCCCGCATCCCCGAGACGAGCGGCGGCACCGGCATCCCGCTGCGGGGGCAGCTGTGGCCGCACTCGTTCTCGCACCGGCGCTTCCTCCTGGTCGTGCTGGTCACCGCCCCGTGGATCTTCGGCGTGGCGGCGCTCGCCTACGGCTACACGCCGGTACTGCTGAAGTCCGAGACCCACGGGCTCGGCATCGCCTACGCGACGCTGCTCACCGTGGTGGCGC
>DAIESZ010000233.1 GCA_027346035.1 Propionibacteriaceae bacterium | reverse complement strand
GTGAACTGCCAGGAGTAGACCACGACCTTGTCGACCCCGGCGTCGCGCAGGTGCACCCGGACCTTCTGCAGCGCCGAACGGTCTTGGCCGAACATGTCGAACAGGGCGATGTCGACCGGCTGGCGGGGTCCGGCCTGCACGTCGAGCTCGACCACCTCGATGCGATGCGACCAGGGTGCCAGCATCATGCGGACGCCCTGCACCACCAACTCGTAGTCGTTCACAACAGCGATTCGCACCGGTGTTGTCACGGCGGGTCCAGAACTCACCTTCGGAGTATCGCATTCCGTCAACAACCGGTGGACAAATTCGCGACATCTCCCCACCCGGGAGGGTGGTGCCACCTTCTCAGGTTTCGGGAATGACTCCTAGTCGGCCGTGTGCGACCCTCTCAGCGAGACCACCCCTCCAGGTGGGGCCGCAGGCGCCCCACCAGCCGGCGCCCGACCACGACCGACGCCGTCCCGGCGGATCCCTGGTGCCATACGGTTACGGTGTAGTAACCTTTGGAACCGTAGGTTAGCGGTTCCCGTCGCGGCCCACCGGCAAGTCCAACTAGTCTCGACCCAGCGATCGCCGCTGGTCGCCCGGCTCGCCGGACGGGTGGCGGGTCACTCTCCGCGCCCACGACGTCGCCGGAAAGGATCTCGATGAGTCAACCCCTCCAGCCCTGGGGTGGCCCACCAGGTGCCACGCCCCACGCGGACGCGACCGCGGCGTCCGCCGAGATGGTGCAACTGCTCACCCCGGAGGGCGCTCGGGTCGAACACCCCGACTTCGCCTTCACCGGCGACGACGCCGAGATCGCCGGTTTCCTCCGCGACATGGTGCTGGCCCGGCGGCTCGACCAGGAGGGCACCAGCCTCCAGCGCCAGGGCGAGCTCGGCCTGTGGCCCCCTCTGCGCGGCCAGGAGGCGGCGCAGATCGGGTCCGGGCGCGCGGTGCACGACGCCGACATGATCTTCCCGACGTACCGCGAGCACGGCGTGGCAATGCTCCGCGACGTGCCGATCGGCGACATGCTCGCCCTCTTCCGCGGCACCTCGATGGGCGACTGGGACATCGACCAGCACCGTTTCGGCCAGTACCAGATCATCATCGGCGCACAGACGCTGCACGCGACCGGTTACGCCATGGCCCTGCAGCACGACGGGCTGGTCGGCAATCCGGACGCCGACGGCAACGCGGCGGTGCTCGTCTACCACGGCGACGGCGCCTCCAGCCAGGGCGACGTCAACGAGTCGTACGTGTTCGCGGCCAGCTTCCAGGCCCCCGTCGTCTTCTTCTGCATGAACAACCAGTGGGCCATCAGCGAGCCGTCCACCCGGCAGAGCCGCATCCCCCTCTACCAACGAGCCTGGGGCTACGGGTTCCCGGGCGTACGCGTCGACGGCAACGACGTGCTCGCCGTCAAGGCGGTCACCGACTGGGCGATGGAGCGGGCCCGCCAGGGGCAGGGACCCGCATTCATCGAGGCCTTCACCTACCGCATGGGCGCGCACACCACGTCCGACGATCCGACGAAGTACCGGCTCTCCGAGGAGACCGAGGCGTGGCGGCGCAAGGACCCGATCGAGCGGGTGAAGACCTACCTGCTCGACGCCGGGGCGATCGACGACGGGTGGCTCTCCGACCTGGACGCCGAGGCCGACGCCCTCGGCGAGCACATCCGGTCCACCTGCCGCCAGCTCGACAGCGAGTCGCTCGCGCACCGCTTCGACGTGCTGTTCCGCGAACCGACGGCCGAGTCCGAGGACGACCGGGACGCGCACCTGAGCTACCTCGCCCGCTTCGAGCCGCTGTCCGAGGAGAGTGCCCGATGAGCACGATGACGATGGCCAAGGCGCTCAACGCCGGCCTGCGCCGGGCGCTCGACGCCAACCCCAAGGTGCTGTTGTTCGGCGAGGACATCGGCAAGCTCGGCGGGGTGTTCCGCATCACCGAGGGGCTGCAGAAGGACTTCGGCGAGGAGCGGGTCATCGACGCCCCGCTCGCGGAGTCGGGGATCATCGGCACGTCGTTCGGCATGGCGATGCGGGGCTATCGGCCGGTCATCGAGATCCAGTTCGACGGCTTCGTCTATCCCGGCTTCGACCAGATCGTCAGCCAGGTGGCCAAGTTCCACAACCGCACCAACGGCCGCAGCAGCGTCCCCATGGTCGTCCGGATCCCCTACGGCGGCGGGATCGGCGCGATCGAGCACCACTCCGAGTCGCCGGAGGCCTACTTCGTGCACACCGCGGGGCTCAAGGTCGTCACCTGTTCCAACCCCAACGACGCCTACTGGATGATCCAGCAGGCGGTCGCCTCCGACGACCCGGTGATCTTCCTCGAGCCGAAGCGCCGCTACCACGACAAGGGCGA
>DAIESZ010000227.1 GCA_027346035.1 Propionibacteriaceae bacterium | reverse complement strand
TGCGGTCACGGTGGCAGCCTAGTCGGAGGGGCGGAGCTTCGGTTCGCGGCGGTCCGCCAGACCATCGCGTTCGAACGCCACGAAGTGCTCGATGTTACCGGAGGGGCCCGGCAACCCGCTGACACCCTGCCAGGTCGGCGTCCATCCCAGCCCGGACGCCGCGCGGATCACCGAGTCGACCGCCTCCGCGCGCAGCCTGTCCTCCCGCACCACCCCGCCCGGGCCCAGTCGCTGCCTGCCGACCTCGAACTGGGGCTTCACCATCAGCAGTGCCCGACCGTCGGGTGCGAGAACCGCGAACAGCGGCTGGAGCAGCAGGGTGAGCGAGATGAACGAGACGTCGGCCACCACCAGGTCGACCGGACGCGCGTCGACATCGGCAAGGGTGAGCTCACGCAGGTTGAGCCGTTCCCTTGCGACAACCCGCGGGTCCGCCCGCAACACGGGGGCGAGCTGGTCGTGCCCGACGTCGACCGCGTAGACCTGCTCGACGCCGCGGCTGAGGAGCACCTGGGTGAACCCACCCGTTGAGGCGCCGGCGTCCAGGGCCCTCGGACCGAGGTCGCCCCACCCCACGGCGTCCAACGCCCCGATGAGCTTGTGCGCGGCCCGCGAGACCCACTGGTCGGATCCGGTCAGGGTAATCCGGCGATCTGGACCGACGGGGGCCGAGGGCTTGTCGGCGACGCGGCCGTCGACCAGCACCTTCCGGGCCCTGATCAACTCCTGTGCATGGGAGCGTGAGCGGGCCAGCCCTCTGGCGGCCACTTCCTGGTCGAGCCTGGGCAGGCCCACGCCGTCGGGACTCACCGGGCCCGCGGCCCCGGGACGCCCGCCTGCCCGGGGTTCCGGGACGACTCCAGCACCTCGTTGAGCAGGTCCTGCACCTGCTGCAGCCGCGCCAGGTGGTGCTCGACCGGGAGGTCACCGAGGTCGGCGACGCCGCGCAGCGCGGCGTCGATCATCGCGTTCCCCGTCACCGGTGGTTCGACCGGAAGACCCGGGGTGGTCTCGTGGTGTTCGTCGCTCACTTCACGGCCTCCAGGCGATCAAGCACGCCGGTGTCGGCGCCCGGGTGACGCCATGCCACCTGGAGGATCGCCCACACGGCGTCGTACTGGTCCTCATCCGCGGCCGGTACGGCCGCCAGGTGCACCCGGTTGTCGTCCATCCTGGCTCGCTGATTCCCGACGCGGCACGTGTCCCCATCCCACGCCGCCTCCCGGGCGGGACGCAGCAGGGCCGGCACGCCGTGACCGATCCACGTCGGACGCAGATCATCGTCGGCCTCGACCAGATCGTGCTTGCCGTGGGCGCCGGTGAACACGAACAGCGAGTCGATGCCGACCCGGTTGGCGCCGAGGATGTCTGTGTCGAGGCGGTCGCCCACGAAGATCGGGCGCTCGGCGTTGAGACGACGCATCGTCTCCTGCAGCAGCGGCGGACTGGGCTTGCCCGCCTCGAGCGGTTCGGCGTCGACTGCGGCCCGCACCACGTTGAGCTGCGCGCCGGCACCGGGCACGAGCCCGAGGTCGGTTGGCCGGGTGAGATCGGAGTTGGTGGCGAACCATTGCGCACCCCGCTGGATGGCCAGGCACGCCCCATCGAGCGTCTCCCACGCTGTCGCCGGGTCGTATCCCTGGATCACTGCGACGGGCCGTTCGCGCCAGTTCCTGGTGACCGTCATACCCACCGCCCGAACCTCATCGGCGAGGGCATCGGAGCCGGCGATGTAGATGAGGCTCCCGGGCCGGAAGTGGGTGGCGAGCATCGCCGCGCCGGCCTGCGCGCTGGTCACGACATCGTCGAGGTCGCACCGGATGCCCAGGCCGACGAGTTGATCGACGACCGCTCTCGGTGGCCGGGCCGCGTTGTTCGTGACGAAGCCGATCCGCACGCCCCGCCCCCGCAGTTCGGCGATCCCCTCAGCCGCACCCGGCACCGGTTCCGGGCCGAGGTACACCACCCCGTCGAGGTCGAACAATGCGGCGTCGTACCGATCGATCAGAGACAGCTCACCATTCACTCGCCATCCCCCTCCACTGAGGGCTCGCCATACCGGTCAGCGGCAATTACCGGTGGCACCGTCACGTCGCCGACGAGATCGTTCCGCTCCTCGTCGTCTTCGTCCCGGCCCTCGTCCTCGTCGTCGTCGTCCCGGTCCTCGTCCTCGTCGTCGTCGTCCGGCGACAGTTCGAGCGTCACACCCTCGAGTTCGCCCAGCCGCTCGTCGATTCCCAGCTCGTCAGCGGGGTCGAGGGCCGCCGCCGCCTCGAACCACTGGCGTGCTCCGGTGTCGTCGCCCTGCTCCAGCAGGTGCTCGGCGTAGGCGTAGCGCAGTCGCGCCTGACTCATCGCCGGACCGCGCCGGGCCGAGATCGCCCGGGTCAGCACCCGGGCGGCTTCGGCGCGCTGGCCGAGGTCGGAACGTGCGCCGGCCTCGACGAGGGTGACCTCGGTCCACAGCCCTGGATCGTCCAGGGCTCCCGGGGTCTCCTTCGCCTCGGCGATCAGCCGCAGTGCGTCGTGGGGACGACCGAGCGCGCGCTCGCAGTCGGCCATCACCGCGGTGTAGTCGGGCCCACCCGACATCCGCCGCAACGCGCGGTACTCGTTGAGCGCCACGGCGAACTCTCCGGCCGCATACGCGGTCTCGGCCGTCGCCTCACGCACGATCGGGAGCCTCGCCGCGCGCCGCCTCGCCGCCTCCGCGTGCCGGTACGCCAGTTCTGGATTCTCGTCGATGAGGGCGCCCGCGGCGACGAGGTGCGCCCCGACGATCAGCGCCAGTTCCTTGGGCAGCCCGCGCAGTTCGGCCTTCATGGGACGCGGAAAATCCGCGTCGGTGATGTTCGCCGGGGTTTGCGGTTCGTCGGCCCGAGGGGCCAGGCCCGGTGGCACGTAACGCTCCGCCGCGTCGCGCGCTCCCGCATCGCGACCCGCGGGGCGCTCGCCGGCCCGGCGAGCAGGACGCTCGGCGTCCCCGCTCCGAGCACCACGGGGCGCACCCTCCCGCCGGTATCCGCGCTCGGCGTCCCGCCCGGACGATGCGCGGTCGTCGCGCGATCGGCCCCGGGCACCGCCATCACGACCCCGTGGCGCCGTGCCGCCCGCGGGCTGACGGTCCTCGCGCGGAGGTCTCGACGTCCACTCGGATCGCTCAGAGTCGCTCCGATGGCCTTCGCCACCTCGCCGCCCGGTGTCACGTTGTCCCGCCGCCGTCCACTCGCGACGCTCGCCACCGCCGCGGGAATCCCCACCCGGACGGGAACCACCCTCATCGCGACGCGCACCGTAACCACGATCCCCACCCGGACGAGAACCACCCTCATC
>DAIESZ010000222.1 GCA_027346035.1 Propionibacteriaceae bacterium | reverse complement strand
GGTCGTCGCGGACGCTGTCGCCCACGTCGCGCGCCGGCTGCCGAGTACCTTCCAGGCGCCGCGGTGCCGGCCGGCTGCGGTGAGGGGGGATCACGACGAGGGTCTGGTCGAGGCGTTGCTGTTCGACTCGCCGGGGGCCGAGGCCGAGCACATCGCCGACCTGCTACGCGGCGCCCGGCTCGACCGGGGTCTTGCGTGGTCGGACATGGCGGTGATCTGCCGCACCGCCCGGGGACAGTTGCCGGCCCTGGCGCGCACCCTCACCGCCGCCGGGATACCGGTCGAGGTTGCGGGCGATGATCTCGCCCTGTCCGATGAACCCGCGGTGCGGCCGCTGCTGCTGGGGCTCGAACTCGCAGCGGCCATCGCGGGCGCTCACCCCGTCGACAGCGACGCCACGATGAGGTTCCTGCAGTCGCCGTTGGGTGGACTCGACAGCCTCGGGGTCCGCCGCCTGGGTCGGGCGCTGCGCACGGTGGCTCGCGGTGGACCCGACGCGGCGGTGCCCTCCGCCGACCTCATCACGCGACTGACGCTCGAGGTCGCCGCGGCCGGCTCGCACCAGGAGCCCGAGGCCATGTCCGACCCCGACCGCCGGCTGGTCGTCGCCGCTGCACTTCTCCTGGCGCGGCTGGCCGCCGCCATTTCCGGCGAGGGAACCCCCTCGGTCGCGTTGTGGCAGCTGTGGTCCGGCTCGTCGTGGCCGCAACGCCTGCGCGAAGCGGCCCTCGGTGGCGGCGATGCGGCCCGAAGGGCCCACCGCGATCTCGACGCGATCGTGGCGCTGTTCGACGTGGCCGCACGCCAGGACCGCTATCTGGGGGAGCGAGGCATCCGGTGGCTGCTCGCCGAGGTCACCGGCCAATCGATCCCCGCCGACACCGTACGGGAGGCGAACGTGCGCCACCGCGGCGTCCGCCTCGTCACCGCCCACAGGGCCAAAGGGGGGCAGTGGCCCTTCGTGGTCGTGTGCGGCGTGCAGGAGGGCAGCTGGCCCACGGTCGGACGCCGCGCCCGGCTCATCGACCCCGACCAGCTCGATCCCGACGCGCTCACCGACGAGGGGCTGCTGCCCGGGGGCGACACCACTCTCGCCGACGAGCGGCGGCTGTTCCTCACGGCGATCAGCCGGGCGTCACAACGGCTGATCGTCACCGCCGCGGCGGGCGGGGACGGCGAGGTCGACCAACCGTCCCGGTTCCTCCACGACCTCGGCGTGCCCATCCGGCCGGTGCACGGGCGTCCACGGCGTCCCACGACGTTCGTCGCGCTGTCGGCCGAGCTGCGCCGAGCGGTCGTCGATCCCGAGGCGTCGCCGGTGCTGCGTGAAGCGGCTGCACAGCGACTGGCCCGCCTCGCCGACCTGCGTGACCGCTCCGGCCGACAGGTGGCGCGCGGCGCCGACCCCCTCACGTGGTGGGGCATCCACGACATCACGCACAACCCGCGCGCTGTCGCCGACCCGGGGGCCCCGATAGAGCTGAGCGGTTCGGCCCTCGAGTCGATCCTGCGGTGCCCGCGCCAGTGGTTTCTCGCCCGGCGCGCCCGCGCCGACGCGGCCACGTCGAGCGCCCAGAGTCTCGGCTCGCTCATCCACCTGCTCGTGCAGCACGCGGTCACCGAGGGGCTCGAACTCGACACCCTGTCCAGGCGGCTCGACGAGGTATGGCAGCACCTGCGTTTCGACGCCGGGTGGCTCGCCGCCAGCGAGCGGCGCGAGGCCGAGGCGGCACTCACCCGGTTCGCTGCCTGGCACGATCACGACCGGGGGCGCGAGGTTCTCGGGGTCGAGGTGCCGTTCAGGCACCCCATCGAGGTCGACGGCGAGCCCGTGGTGCTCCTCGGCACGGTCGACCGCCTCGAGCTCGACACATCCGGCCGGGTGCGGATCATCGACTTCAAGACCGGACGCAACGTCCCGACGGCCGCCGCCGCGGCGGCGTCCGACCAGATGGGGCTCTATCAGCTCGCGGTCAGCGCCGGTGCCTTCGACCGTCTCGCCCCGGCCGCCACGGTCGCGGGCGCCGACCTGGTGTACCTGCGCAGCAACGACGGTGCCACCCCGTTCCCGAAGGTCCTCAGCCAACCGTCGCTCGACGACCATCCCCATCCTGGCATGGCACCCGACGCCGGCGGGTCCCCACCGCGCCCGACCTGGGTGCACGACCGCATCGCCGAGGCGGTGGGCATCATCCGCGACGAGCGGTTCAGCGCGGCCCGCAATCCGGGATGCCAATTCTGCGCATTCCGGGTC
Organism: Propionibacteriaceae bacterium; assembly: GCA_027346035.1. GTDB lineage: Bacteria > Actinomycetota > Actinomycetes > Propionibacteriales > Propionibacteriaceae > JAJYQH01. The sequence continues at coordinate 8,233 of DAIESZ010000222.1, read as the reverse complement.
GGCTGCCCGTCCCGCGACTCGGAGCTGGTGCGATGAGCGGCGTGACGGGGCCACCGCAGCACCGCGCCGCGCGGGTTCTGCGTGACACCGACGACCTCTGCGCTGCGCTGGGCATCGGCTTCTCCGACGAGCAGTTGGCCGCGATCACCGCTCCGCTCGGCCCCGCGGTGATCATTGCCGGCGCCGGATCGGGCAAGACCACCGTGATGGCGGCCCGGGTGGTCTGGCTCGTCGGCACCGGTCGGGTGCTGCCCGGCGGCATCCTCGGCCTCACATTCACCCGCAAGGCGGCCGCCGAGCTGTCGCACCGGATCCGCGACGCCCTCTCCCGGGCCGGGGTGGTGGCGGCCGACGGGCCCGATGAGGCCGGTGAGCAGCTGGTGATGACCTACGACGCCTTCGCGGCCCGGCTGGTCGCCGACCACGGCCTGCGGATCGCCGTCGAGACCGACCCCACGATGATCGCCGGGGCCGCGCGCTACCGCCTCGCCAGCCGTGCTGTCGCGGCCGCGTCCGGACCCTTCGAGTACGTGTCGCGGCTCCGGCCCGGCAGCCTCGCGGAACGGGTCCTGCGGCTCGACGCAGAACTCACCGCCCACCTCGTCGACCGTGATCGGCTGGTCCGGTTCACCGACTCGTTCCTGCGCCTGCTCGAGTCGGCGCCGCTCTACCGGGGCAACCCCTACAAGGCCGTCGAACAGGCGGGGGCAGTGGCCCGCGAGCGGCTCGAACTGCTCGACCTGGTGGGGCACTACCAGCTGCTGAAGCGCCGGCTGGGGCTCGTCGAGTTCGCCGACCAGATGGCGGTGGCGGCCCGACTCGTCGGTAACGTTCCGGCGGTTCCGGCGATCGTCCGGTCGCAGTTCCCGGTGGTGCTGCTCGACGAATACCAGGACACCTCCTCGGCGCAGTCGCAGCTGCTGGCCGGACTGTTCAGCGGGCCCGACCGGGCCCACGGAATGGGCCACGCGGTGACAGCCGTCGGCGATCCCTGGCAGGCCATCTACGGCTGGCGTGGAGCGGCGGCGAGCAACATCCTGGCGTTCGCCGACGTGTTCCGGCAGACCGACGGCCGGCCGGCCACCGGCTACACGCTGTCGGTCAACCGCCGGTCAGGGCAACAGGTGCTCGACGTCGCCAACAGGGTTGCCACCAGCCTCTTCGACGATCCCGCACTCGCCGCGCACTCCTCGCGGCAGGTACCGATCCAACTCGTGGCGCCGCCCGGTACGGCTCCGGCGCAGGTGCATGCCGCCACGTTCGAGACGTGGGGCGGCGAGGTCGACTGGGTCGCCGAACGGATCGTCGACGATCACCGCAGCGGGCGGGCGTCCGGGTGGCGCGACATCGCGGTGCTCACCCGTCGCAACGCCGACATCGCCACGATCCACGCCCGGCTCGTCGACCGCGACGTGCCTGTCGAGATCGTCGGACTCGGCGGCCTGCTCCGGCTGCCCGAGATCGCCGACGTCGTCGACACGCTCCGGCTGGTCGACGACGTCACCGCCAACCCTTCGGTGGTGCGGCTGCTCAGCGGGCCGCGGTGGCGGATCGGTCCCCGCGACCTCGCGGTCCTCGGGCGCCGCGCCGCGCACCTCGCCCGAGGCGGAACCGACCGCTCCCCGGCAGGTGCCGACGACCTCGGCGCGCGGATGCTGGGGGTCCTCGATGACATCGACAGCACCGACGTGGCCTGCCTGCTCGACGCGATCGACGATCCGGGCGACAGCCCCCTGTCGCCCGGTGCCCTGGAGCGCCTCGCGATGTTCGGGGCCGAACTGCGTCGGCTGCGCTCACACACCGGTGAGTCGGCACTCGACCTCACCCTGCGGGTCATCTCGACGCTCGGACTCGACGTCGAACTGGTGGCCGACACCCGCCTTGAGCGCACCGACCGACGCGCGCAGCTCGCGACGTTCGTCGACGCGGTGGCCACCTACGGCGACGTCGACGGCGACGATTCCCTCGGCGGGCTGCTCGCCTGGCTCGACGCCGAACTCGAGTTCGGCACCGGGCTCGACCAGGCGGCGCCGAGTGACGACGATTCGGTGAAGCTGCTCACCGTTCACCGGGCCAAGGGGCTCGAATGGGACATCGTCTACCTGCCGGCGCTGGTCGAGGGGGTGTTCCCGTCCGATCGGGGCGGGGGCAACTGGCTGCGCACTCCAGCGGTGATCCCCGCACCGCTGCGGGGCGACGCCGAGGCGGTGCCCCAGGTGGCCGCCGTGGGCAACGCGGAGTTCAAACAGTTCGCCGAGCAGCTCAAGAGCACCGAGCGACGTGGCGAGGACCGCCTCGCCTATGTGGCGATCACCCGGGCGCGGAGGGAGCTCGTCGGCACCGGGTACTACTGGCGTCCCGACGTGTTGCGCGCGCGCACACTGTCCCCTTACCTCGAGTTGATTCTCGATGAGGCCGACCGTCAGGGACTGGTCCACGAGCGGGCCGACCCGCCGCTCTCCGACAACCCGGTCTACGAGGCCACGTCCGTGGTCGCCTGGCCCACACCCCCCGACCCCGATCGGAGCCTCCGGTTGCGCGAGGCGGCCGAGGCCGTCGAACGCGCCCGCAGCCGGGCCCGGCGCACCGGGCGCTACCGGGCCGCCGACGCCGAGCCGATGCCGCTCGAGCTGCAATCGGTCGTCGCACAGTGGGACGCCGACATCGATCTCCTCGAGCGTCAGGCGCGCCATGATGATGCGCCGCTCGTCGAGGTCCCGATGCCGCCAGCGCTCTCGGCGTCGGCCCTGATGGCCGCCATCCACGATCCGGGCGCGTTCGCGGCCAACCGGTTGCGCCCGATGCCGCGTCCGGTCTCGGCCCAGAGCAGCCTCGGTACCCGGTTCCACGACTGGGTCGAGCGCCGGTTCTCGACGGCCGCCACCCTCACCGATCCCACCGACCTCGAGGACGAGTCCGGCATCGACGACGGGGCCGGCATCGACGACGGGGCCGGCGGCGACGACGCGGGACTCGACCGGCTGGTGCGCGCGTTCCTCGCATCGGAGTTCGCCGAGCGGGCGCCGCTGCGGGTCGAGCAGCCGTTCGTCCTCACGCTCGGCCCGCTGTTGGTGCGCGGGCGCATCGACGCGGTCTACCCCGACGGCGACGGTCGGTTTCTGGTGGTCGACTGGAAGCCCTCCTCGGCCCCGGCGGACCCGCTCCAGCTGTCGATCTACCGGCTGGCCTGGTCGCAGCTGGCCGGAGTGACCGCCGACCGGGTGCACGCCCAGTTCGTGCACGTGGCCACCGGCCGGATCGAGCGGCCCCGGCTGCTGCACGGTGACGAACTGCTCGCCGCCCTCTCCGCGTCCACAGGTAGGGTGGCGCGGTGAGCGAATCCGCGGCGGTGCTGAGCGGCATCCACTGGCCCCAACCCGAACTCGACCGGATGACCGGTGTGCGTGGCGACCCCGATCGCCTGCGGACCCTGTGCGCCACCGGCCGGGTGTTGGTCGTCGACGACTCCGGATCGTTCGCCGTCTCCCGGCACAACGGGCAGGTCGGCCTCGAAGGGGGCCCCGAACTGTTCGAGCCCTCGAGCCACCTCCTGGTTGGCCGCGTGCAGCAGCAGGTGTGGTTCGCGCGTCGCGGCGAGGTCGGGTCCGACGCGGCCACCCTTCGCGACGCCGAGCTGGGTCCGGCTGAACGGCAGGTCGCCGAGGCCGCGGTGGCATTGCTCGGATGGCACCGCGGGGAGCCCGTGTGCGACCGCTGCCATCAGCCCACCCAGTGGGTGCCCGGCGGGGGCACCCGCCGCTGCGCGACCGGGCATGAGAACTTCCCTCGCACCGACCCCGCGGTGATCGTGGCGGTCACCGACGAGCGTGAGCGGCTGCTGCTCGCTCATCAGGTCGTCTGGCCCGCCGGACGCTGCTCGGTGCTGGCCGGCTTCGTGGAGGCGGGCGAATCGGCCGAGGCGGCCGTGTTGCGGGAGATCGACGAGGAGGTGCGCCTGCCGGTGCACTCGGTGCGCTACCTGCACAGCCAGCCGTGGCCGTTTCCCCGCTCACTCATGCTCGCGTTCGCGGCGCGTGGCGACGGTGAGCTGAGCCCCGACGGCCACGAGATCGAGTGGGCCCGCTGGTTCACCCGTGACGAACTGCGGCGCGAACTGGCCGACCAGAGGCTGCTGTTGCCGGGCCAGGCGTCGATCGCCGGCCGGATGATCGACCTCTGGCAGCACGGCCGGCTCTGAGGGCCGGTCCCCGCAGCCGGGTGTCACCGGCCGCGGGCGAGTCCCGACGCTCGCGCCGACGGCGAGGAGATCGCCGTGACCAGGGCTTCGATGCTCCCGATGATGATCACCCGATCGATGGTGCGGGTGATGGCCGTGTAGACGAGCTCACGGGTGAGCAGCGGCGACTGGACGGGGGGCAGCACCACGGCCACGGTGCCGAACTGGCTTCCCTGCGCCTTATGCACGGTCATGGCGTGCACGCTCTCGACGTCGTCGAGCACCCACGGGGGCAGAAGGCGAGGCCCGGTCTCGCCGTGGAATGCGACCCGCAGCCCGCGCGTCGTGCTCACCGTCACACCGGTGTCGCCGTTGCGCAGGCCCAGTTCCTCGGCGTTGGCGGTCACCAGCACGCCTCGGCCCGGATACCACTCGTCGTGGCCCGCCGGTCGGGTGCCCAGGTCGCGTGCCAGTTGGTCGATCTGTCGCGACCACCAGCTGACCCCGTAGGGACCGTGCCGGTGTGCGCACAGCAGCCGCTGGCGCTCGAGCACGGCCAGCGCTGCCGGAGCGTCGCCCGCGAGGGCCGCACCCGCGAGGTCATGCAGCATCGCTGCGGCCAGGTCGCGGACGGGGACGATCTCCTCGAGCTGCGCGGCGGTGTCGGTCTCGACGAACACCACCTCGGGACGACCCGACGTCGCGATCCGCAGCGCCGTGTCGGCATCCCCCCGGCGGATCGCGCCGGCGAGGTCGGCCACAGCCCCCCCCGACCGCCAGTTGTTCGTGAGCTCGACCAGCGATGCCTGCGGCGAACCCGCCCGGGCGGCGGAGGCCAGGTCGGCGAGCACCGATCCGGCCTCCACGGAGGTGAGCTGCATGGGATCACCGACCAGCACGAGGCGGGCGTCGTCACGGAGTGCCGCCATGAGCCGCGCCATGAGCGGCAGGGCCATCATCGACATCTCATCGATGACCACGACGTCGTGGGGGATCGGATCGGTGGCGCCCCGCGTGAACCCGCGCAGCTCACCCCGGGCACCGAGTAGCCGGTGCACCGTCGTGGCCGGGTCGATCAGCGGGTGCGCACCGGGGATGCGGGCCAACTCCTCGCGGACCGACTGCTCGAGCCGTGCCGCGGCCTTGCCGCTGGGTGCGGCGAGCGCGACCGTCAGCGGCCGCGCCGAGACCGCCTGCACGGTCGCCAGCATCCGGGCGACGGTGGCGGTCTTTCCGGTGCCGGGGCCACCGGCGAGGATCGTGGTCGGCTCGCTGACCACCCGCATCGCCGCCTCGAGTTGACGGTCGTCGGCTTGCACGCCGGGGGAGAACGTGGCCGACGCCGCAGCGTGGAGCGTGGGGGCATCGACCGGGTCGTGACGGTGTTGCGCGCGCCGCCGCAGGTGCTCACGTACCGCGGTCTCGTCGCACCAGTAGCGCTCCAGGTAGAGCAGCGAACCGTCGAGCCGCAGCGGGGCACGGTTGAGGGGTGCTCCAGGTGCGGCCACGGCCGGACTGGCGAGCAGTGCGGTGCGCCAGGCGTCGCCGTCTGGCCAGGGCAGTTCGGGGGTGGCCCCGGTCCCGCGGTCGGTCAGCCACGCGCCGACCTCGTAGCGGACCGCGTCCAGGTCGAGGCACACCGAACCCGACTCGAGGGCTCGCACGGTGAGGGCGGCCGCGAGCTGCACGAGCGGATCGCGGTCGAGTACGAGACGGCAGACGGTCTGGGCGACATGCACCGCGGCGAACGACAACACGCCGGCCGCCGCGAAGTCGCGCACCGGTGGTCGACTCGACACAGGCACCGCGTCGTCGGGTCGGTCGTCCATGCCGTACGCGGGTGTGGTCATCGTCCACCTCCGAGGAGTTCGGACACGAGGCGGACGAGCTGGTGATACGGCTCCCACACGAACACGCCGCAGCGGTGGCCGTCGATGACGGGCGTGTCGGGCCCGTTCATGCCGCGGACGAACAGGTAGCCGACGCCACCCAGATGGTGTTCGGGTCGATAGCCGGGCAGGCGCCACGACAGGTAGCGGTGCAGGGCCACGGCGTACAGCAGGGCCTGCAGCGGATAGTGCGCCTCGATCATGGCGCGCGCCATGGCGGCTCGATGGTAGTGCTCGAGCGTGAGCGACTCCCCGGGCGCGACAGGCAGGCGATTGGTCTTGTAGTCGAGGATCACGAACCTGTCGCGGTCGTCGCCGGTGCGCAGCACGACGTCGATCGACCCGGTGAGGAATCCGGCGAGCTTCTCTGCCGCGATCGGGTGCCCGGACAGGTGCCGGGCATAGCTCGCCGCGAATGGATCCTCACCGGTGAGCGAAGGGTCGGCCAACGCGGCGGCGACGTCGCCGAGGGTACGCGCCCCCGCGCCGGTGGGGGCCAGCGCCAGATCGAAGTCGAGTTCCGAGAGCCGGTCGCCGACCGGATGCCCCGACAGCGGGCGTCCAGCGGTGAGCCGGTCGAGGGGGGTGGCGACCACGGCGGCGAGGCCGGCGGTGAGCTGGTCGCGGGGCACGTCGCGCAGCGGGAATCGGGTGAGCCAATGATCGACGAGCTCACCGATGCCGTGGTCGGGGCCCGACGCCGCAGGGTCGAAGCCCTCGAGCACGGCGTGCACGAGGGTGCCGAACTCGGTGCCCCCCGGCAGGTCGCAGAGGTGTCCGGGGTGCCCGTGCGGATCGGTCGGCACGGCCGGCCGTGCCGGGGAGGAGTCGGCGTCGTCGACTACGTCGAGAGGCGGCTCGTCGGTGGTGGGGATGGCGCCCGCCATCGGGGCGGCGTCGTGGGCGGCGGCCGTGAGACCCGAGTAGGAGGTGCGCCGCCAGGCGCGGTCGATGCTGCGCTCGAACGGGCGGACCGACAGGAGGGGCACGGTCGGACGCGGGCGGTTGACCGGTGCCACGGGGGTGGGAGTCACCGTCACGATGCCGAGCTGCGGGTCGGTGAAACGTTCGGGGCGACGGTGCGCAACCTCGGCGGGGGAGACCTCCCCTGGGCACTCGGGGGGCGGCGTCTCCCCGGCGCGGAAGCTGCCGGTGAGCAGCCGGTGCAGCGGTGAGCCGGCGGTGTTCATCCGGGTGGGCGCCCACCAGCAGACGAGCCGAGACCGGGCCCGGGTGAGCGCGACGTAGGTGGTGCGCAGTTCCTCGTCGCGCGACTCGAGTTGGAAGTCACGCACGTGCTCGCGGTGCCCGGCGCCGGAGCCGACGTCGAGCATGCGTCCCTGTGGGGTGGCCACCGGAACCGCCGCCTCGGTGGCACGTTCGGTGTCGCCGGTGTAGAGATCGCCCGCCTCGGGCACCAGCACCACCGGGAACTCGAGTCCCTTCGCGCGGTGCACCGACATGATCCGCACGGCGGGACGATCGGTTTCGAGTCGCCGGGTGCGGTCGCCGTCGTCGCCGCGGCTCGCCTCGGCGACGTGTTCATCGAGCCATCTGGCCAACGCCGGAGCGCTCAGCCGGTCGCGGATCTGGGCGCTGTTCAGCAACTCGGCGACGTGCCGCAGGTCGGTGAAGCGCCGCTCGCCGTCGGGTTCGGACAGCACCCGGCGGGCGATGTCGAACCGGTCGAGCAGAAGTTCGAAGGCCGCCGCCACCCCCTGGTCGCGCAGCACCCTCCCGATACCCCGCACCACATAGGTGAGCTCGTCGAGGCTGGTGGCGACCGCCCGGCCGCCGGCGGCCTGCGCATAGTCGTCGAGGCTCCACCCGATGAGGTCGCTCATCGCGGCCCGCGCCAGGTGCCCAGCCGACGGGTCGACGAGGGCGGCGAGCATCATCTGCCAGTCGCGCGCCGCGGGGGAGGTGAAGACGGTGTCGGCGCCGCTGAAGACGGCATCGACACCGACCTCGGCCAGCGCCTGTTGCACCTGCAGGCCCCGCTTGTTGCGTCGGACCAGCACCGCGATGTCGCCCGCCGTGAGGCCGCGCCAGCCGGCGTCCCCGTCGCACACCTGCCACGACCCGTCGAGCAGCCCGCTGACCTCGGCGCACAGGTCGTCGTCGATCAGCTCCCTGGCCCTGCCCGCCGCCAGCGGACGGTCGGCGT
>DAIESZ010000211.1 GCA_027346035.1 Propionibacteriaceae bacterium | reverse complement strand
CCCGCGGGAACGTCGAGCCGGAGGCTGGTCGCGGCTGGGGCCGACCCTTGCGCCGCACTCCCGGGGGTCCGGGGGCCCCGAAGTCGGGGGTGCCGCATCGTGCGGCCGCCTCGTCGACCTGGCCGACCAGCCGGGTCAGCTCGCGGACCTTCGAATACGACAGGCGTCCCTTGGCGAACAGGGCGTCGGTGCCCGGCATCGAACCGATCGACCAGATCGCAGAAATCATCATCCAACCCGGCCTGCGCCGCGGCCAGTTCCTGAAGCTCCCGGCCCAGTTGCTCAGCCTCGTCACGGCCCAAACGCCCCCGCGTGTCCATGCCCCCACCCAACCACCGAGCACCGACACTTTTCGCGACGTGACAAGGTGTGATGGCGTGGACCACCGACTGGATCGGCCATCGGGGCCGATGCTCGCCGGGTGCCGGTCAGCCCTGGGAGCCTTCCTGCTCATCGGCACCGAAGTCTTAGGGTCGGCCCGGGAGGGTGCTGAGGTCGTGGTCGAGGGCGATCAGCAGCGACGCGGGGATCGCCGCGTGCCGGGCGAGATCGAGCAGGCTCAGCCCGGTGTGGATCGGGACCAGTTCGGTGCCCACCAGATCGGGGGCGTGGCGTTCGATCACGGCACGGGCGCCGGGTAGTTCGAGGACGTGGAGCAGGGGCGCCGCGAGCAGGTCGGCGGCGATCAGGGTGGACGCGGGCGGCAGCCGTTCGGCGGTGCTCGCCGCCCGGTGCGCGTGGGCGCGGGCGTGCAGGTGCCGGCGTCCGACGGGCCCCTGGGCGGGAAGACCGAGCCGCTGGTACTGGCTGGCCGGGGCGTCGGTGTCGCGCATGAGGTCGACGAGCAGCTGGGCCATCCGCAGCTCGACCTCGTCGTCGACGATCGGGTGTTCCTGGCCGGGGTCGGCGTCGAGGTCGAACAGCAGGGTGCCGTGCTGCCACGGGTTCATCCACAGGGCCGCCGCGGGGATCCGCATGGTGCGCACTCCCTTGGTGAACGCGAACGGCCCGGCCGGCTGCCAGTCGGCGAGTTCGGCCGGGGAGAAGCGGGCCCGCATGTGGGTGGGCATGAGCGTGAACTCCTCCAGCGGGGAGTTCGACGGGTCGTCGGCGGCGCGCATGTAGACGTAGCGGCCGTCGGTGACGTTGACGTGACCTCCGTGGACGCCGAACAGGGCGGCGTCGCGGATGGTCCGATCGTCGTCGAGGACCGCTGCAAGGTCACGTCCCTGCATGTCGGATGTCGGTTCGACGCCGAAGAAGCGCAGCAGGGTCGGGGCGATGTCGATGGTCTGGGCGAGCGCGCCGCGACGGGTGTCCCGCCCGCCGGTGCGGGGATCCCACAGGAACATCGGCAGGTGCACCAACTCGTTGAACCAGGGCTGCACCGCCTTGGCCCACCAGCCGTGCTCCCCGAGCAGGAACCCGTGGTCGGTGTGCACGATGAGCAACGTGTCGCCCCACAGCTGGTGGGCGTCCATCGCGTCCAGCACCCTGCCGAGCGAGTGGTCGCACATCGTCACCAGCGACGCGTAGTGCCGCCGGGCCTCATCGACCAGGTCGGGCGACTCGGTCACCTTCTGGTAGCCGGGCCAGTCGAACCCGGTGTCCCGATCCTCGCCGAGGTAGCGCCGCGTGTACTCGACCGGCGCGAAGAACGGCTCGTGCGGATCGAACAACTCCACCTGCAGCAGCCACCGGTCGGCGTCCCGGTTCGTCTCGAGGAACTCGATGCCCGCGTCGACCGTGCGCGTCTGCACATGGTCCGCCTCGGTCGTCATGAAACTGCGGTTGACCTGGTCCTGGCGGGACATTCGTGCGTGGACCCCCTGACTGGGATCGCCGCCGGCCACGACGCCCTTCCACGGGTCGCCCTCCTGACCGCGGAAGAACTCCCACGTGGTGTACCGGGTGTGGAAGGTGGCCCCACCGTCCTCCCAGTAGTGCGGGTGGTCCGACGCCAGGTGGGTGTGCACCCCGGCCCGGCCCAGCATTTCGGGCATCGAGTCGTCGAACGGCTCGAGCGGGCCCCAACTGCGGTGCAGGAAGTTGTACCGGCCGGTGTGCAACTCCCGGCGCGCCGGGATGCACGGCATCGACCCCGCATAGAAATTGTCGAACGTGACCGCCCGATGCGCCAACCGGGCGAAATTCGGGGCGTCCACGAACGTGTCCGCGTAGGGGGAGAGCAGGTGTCGGTTGAGGCTGTCGAACATCACGACGATGGCACGCTTGTCAGGGATGCTCCTTTTCCTTCGGCAGTCGAGCGGACGAGCGGCGGACCGCTCGGACGTCCGGAATCTACTGCTCCGCGCCCCGTTCAGAGGCGGTTGAGAACATCTTCGGCCTCCTCGATCGAGACGGGGAACCCCGGGAACTGGGTGACGCTCGCGATCGGCGACCCGAGGGCCGAGTTCGCACTGACCTCGCTGCTGAGCAGGTCTCCCAACCGGCCGGTGATTCCGCCCCTGGCGTCGATGAGCGCGCGGAGCGCCGGGCCGGCGACGGGGTGTCCCAACCAGTCGCCGAGTGGCGACCAGATCGTCAGCGGGATCTCCACGGGATGTCCTGGCACCTCGACGGTGCCGTGCAGCCTGATGTCCCGGGACGACGACCCGACGGACACCTCCATCGGGCCGCCGGTGAAGACCCAGCCCACCTCGGGATGGTAGTGCTCGAGGTCGTCGCGGCGGATCGCGATCCCGACCTGCTGGGACGCCCCGGGCTCCAGACGCACCTTGGCGAAGCCGCGGAGTTCGCGCTGCGGCATCAGCAGCACCCCGCTCCGGTCGCCGACGTAGACCTGGACGACCTCGGCGCCCGCCCGCGGGCCGGTGTTCGTCAGGGTCACCGACACCGTCAGCGCCTCGAGATCGTCGGCCTCGTGCACGGCGATGTCGAGATCGGAGTAGCCGAAGCTCGTGTAGGAGAGCCCGTGACCGAAGGGATAGTCGACCTCCAGCCTGCGCGCGTCGAACCACCGGTAGCCGACGAAGATTCCCTCCCCGTGACGGACGTGACCGGACTCGCCCGGGAAATCGAGGTAGGACGACGTGTCCTCCAGCCGGAGGGGCACGGTCTCGGGCAGCTTGCCCGACGGGTTCACCTCGCCGAGCAGCACGTCCGCCACGCTGTCGCCGTGCGCCTGCCCGGTGAGCCAGAACTCCACGATCGCGCCGACCTCGTCGCGCCAGGTCGCGGTCGTCACGGCGGACCCATTGCTCAATGCCACGACCGTGCGGGGATTGGCGGACGCGACGGCCCTGATGAGGTCGATCTGGGCGTCGGGCAGGTCGATCGTGGTGCGGTCGCGTCCCTCGGCCTCGTAGGCCGGCGGCAGGCCCAGGAACAGGATCGCCAGGTCGCTCGTACCGGCGAGGCGCACCGCCTCGGCGACGAGGTCGTCGTTCCCTTCCTCGGCGGTCACCGTGTATCCGGGGGCGAACCCGACGGACGCGACCCCGGCGAGGCGGCCGCGCAGCGCGTCGAGGGCCGGGACGACCCGGGTCGGGTTCACCGCGGAACTGCCCGCTCCCTGGTAGCGGGGAGTGCGGGCGAGTTCACCGATCACGGCGACCGACCCCACGGTGCCCGGGTCGAGGGGCAACAGGTTCGCGTCGTTGTGTAGAAGCACCGCTCCCTGTGCCGCCGCCCGGCGCGTCACTTGGTGATGGGCCTCGACGTCGACCTCGGCCGGCCGGGCTGATGCCTGCGTCCGCCGGGCCAGCAGAGCCAGGCGCTCGGCGACCCGGTCGAGCACCTTCTCGTCGAGGCTCCCGTCGGCGAGCGCATCCCGCACCCGGGTGTCCTGGGGCTGCCCGGGCATGCGCAGGTCCACTCCGGCCTCGAGCGCGGCGACCGGGTCGGACACCGCGCCCCAGTCGGACACGACGACGCCGTCGAAGCCCCACTCGTCGCGCAGCACCCGGGTGAGCAGCCAGGGGTTCTGGCTCGCGGGGACGTCGTTGATCCGGTTGTAGGCGCTCATCAGCGCCCAGGGGTGGCCGTCGCGGATGGTGAGCTCGAAGGCCAGCAGGTAGATCTCGCGCAGTGGCCGCTCGTCGACGTCGGCGCTCACCCGCAGCCGGTCGGTCTCCTGGGTGTTGCACGCGAAGTGTTTGAGACAGGCGGCAACCCCCTGGGACTGGATGCCGCGCACCATCGCCGCGGCCAGCCGCCCCGTCAGCAGCGGGTCCTCGCTGTAGTACTCGAAGTTGCGCCCGCACAGCGGGCTGCGCTTGATCTCGATCCCGGGTCCGAGCACGACGTCGACGCCTCGGAAGCGGGCCTCCCGGCCGAGGGCCTCACCGACGCTGAGGATCAGGTCCGGATCCCAGGTGGATGCCAGCGTCACCGCCGGGGGGAAGCAGGTGGCCGGCAGGCTCCGGCCGAGTCCGAGGTGGTCGGGGTTGTCGTCGTCCTGCACCCGCAGCCCGTGCGGGCCGTCCGACAGTCGCAGCCGCCGGACGCCGAGGGCCGGCACCTCGTGCGTGCCCCAGTAGTCGGCTCCGGTGGTGAGCAGCGCCTTGTCGGCGAGGGCGGGCCGGGCGTCGTCGGCCGGCTTGGGCTGGGGGGCCATGTCTCTCCTCGGGTGGACGTGTGGACGTGGGGACGCGGGTCGGTCAGGGTCGGTTCGTTGCCGGTGCGGGCAGGATGGGGACGCCGGTGCGCAGGGCCTCCGGCAGGTGTCGGCGGTAGTTCGCCAGTACGACGGCGGTCGACACCGACCCGAGCACGACC
>DAIESZ010000193.1 GCA_027346035.1 Propionibacteriaceae bacterium | reverse complement strand
ACCGCGTCGCGGATACCGAATGGTCGAGGCTCCTACACGGCATTCGAGTCCCTCGACGACCGGTTCGCCCGCGGTGAACTCACGCAGGACGAGTACCTGCGGATGCGCGACACCCTGTTGGGACGTTGAGACGATGCGCTCAGTCGGGACGTTGAGATGATGCGCCGAACGCTGGGACTGACGATCGCCGCGGCCGCAGTCGTCCTCGGAAGCGGGTCGACACTCGCGCTGCACGCCATGGCCCAAGGATCGACCGGGACCACCGCTGCGACGAACTCCAACCGGGCGGCGTCCTGCACCGTGCCACCCCTTCCGGGGAGCGTCGCCCAGGTGTCGCTCAGCGACATGGGCGGCGCCATGGGTGGCTCGCTGGGCTCCGGCTTCGGCCGAATGGGTGGCGCGGGTCGCACGACCGGGATGGGTGGCATTTCCGGCCGGGGTGCCATGGACGGGGCGATGAGCATCTCCGTGAACCCCGGGTCCGTCCACGCCGGGACCATATCGCTGGAGGTCGCCAACCGCGGTTCGCTCGTGCACGAGTTGGTCGTGCTGCCGCTCAGTGGGCAGACCCGCATGGGACAACGGACAGTGCGAGGTGACGGCAGGGTGTCGGAGACAGGGAGCAAGGGTGAGGCGTCCACGAACTGCGGCGCGGGAGCCGGCGACGGCATCGCCGCCGGCAGCGTCGGGTGGGTGACCCTCGACCTGGCGCCCGGGCGCTACGAGCTCGTGTGCAACATTGCCGGGCACTACGCGGCAGGCATGCATGCCGAACTCGACGTGACCGCCTGAGTTCGAGACGAAGGGGCCCGGAGGGGGACACGCTCCCCAGCCGGGCCCCGGTGCGCGTTCAGGCGTCGCGACGGCGCAGCAACACGGCAGCGGCCACCAGCGCCACGACGACCCACACCAGCAAGGTGACCAGGCCACCGGTCGGCGACAGCAGGGTGGGGTCGGCCCGCACCGTGTACATCGCCGCCCCGGCGTTGCTCGGCAGGTAGGGCAGGATGTGCGGCTGCCAGTCCGAGGGCAGCAACTGCCCGATGCCAGGCAGCACGAGCAGCAGCCCCACCAGGGTGGCGATGCCGCCCGCGGTGCTGCGGATGATGAAGCCCAGAGCGACCGCGAGGACGCCGACCAGCGTGAGATAGCCGGCCACCGCGAGGATCGCGCGCAGGGCCCCGGGCGCCGACAGCGTGGTGCCGTGAACGCCCAGAAGGCTCTGGCCGAACAGGAACGCGGCGAAGCCGGCCACGACCATCGACACCGCGGTGGTGAAGGCGAAGAGCAGGGTCTTGGCCCACAGGACGGGCAGCCTGGTCGGCACGGCGGTGAGGCTCGAGCGGATCATTCCCGTCGCGTACTCACCGGAGATCAGCAGGACCCCGAGCACGCCGATGGCGAGTTGGGCCAGGTCGACGCCGCGAAGGCTGGTGATGATCGGTTCGAATCCGGCCAATTCCCGTGCCGGGGCGTGATCCCAGCGATTGTTCGTCGCCCAGGAGATGAGTCCGCCGATGCCCACCATCGCGAGCACCGCGGCGAGCAGGGTGTACCAGGTGCTGCGCAGCGAGCGGAACTTGATCCATTCCGAGGCGAAGACCCGCCCGAAGCTGACCCGGTGATCGGCGTCCGCCGCAGCCTGTGAAACCTTCGCAGGCGCGAGACTGCTGGTGGTACTCATGCTGCGGTCCTGTCGTCGGTCTCGGCGACGTGGTGGCTGTGGAATTCGACCTCGTCGCGGGTCATCGTCATGAACGCCTCCTCGAGGGAGGCCTGCTGTGGTGTGAGTTCGTGCAGCACGGCACCGATCCGGGCGGCCACCACCCCGATGTCGGCCGCGCTCATCCCCTGGATCTCGAGCCGGTTGGGCTGGGTCCTGGTCATGGCCACGCCGGGACCGGCGAGCGCCTCGCCGAGCCGGTCGGCGTCCGGGGAGACGACGGTGACGGCCTGGCCGGACGAGCGCGCGATGAAGTCGGCGGTGGTCGTGTCGGCCATCAGCCGTCCCCGGCCGATCACGATGAGGTGGTCGGCGGTGAGGGCCATCTCGCTCATGAGGTGGCTGGAGACGAACACGGTGCGTCCGTCGGCGGCCAGTTCACGCAGCGTGGTGCGGATCCACAGGATGCCCTCGGGGTCGAGACCGTTGACCGGCTCGTCGAGCAGCAGGTTGCTCGGGTCGGCGAGGATGGCCGAGGCGATACCGAGCCGCTGGCCCATGCCGAGCGAGAACGCCCCGGCGCGCTTGCGGGCCACCTGGTCGAGGCCGACGAAGTCGATCACCTCGTCGACACGTGACCGGCGGATACCGTGAGTGGCCGCCAGGGCGAGCAGGTGGTTGTAGGCCGAGCGCGATGTGTGCACCGCCCGCGCCTCGAGCAGCGCACCGGCCACCCGGAGCGGGTCGCGGTGCTGTGCGTAGGGCAGGCCGTCGACGGTCACCGTGCCCGCAGTGGGCCGATCGAGGCCGAGGATCAGCCGCATGGTGGTGGACTTGCCGGCACCGTTCGGCCCGAGGAAACCGGTGACGATGCCCGGCTGCACGGTGAACGTGAGCTTGTCGACCGCCGTCTTCTCCCCGTATCTCTTGGTGAGCTCCCGTGCTTCGATCATGGACGCCGGCCTTCCTACGGGCCGTGGGGTCGTCCCCACCATGGGGTGTTCCCGCCCGTACGCCATGGCAAGGCTACGTGCGGCGGCTGAGAATTCGACCCTGAATGGGCCCTGGCCAGGCGCGGGGATGATCTCACCGCTCAGCGGAGCAGACCCCGCTCACGGCGGTCCCCGATGGGCCCGCCAGGAGCCCGACGAGGCGCGAGGGCGCCGATCTCGTCGCTTGCGGTGCGGTCGTGGAACAGCCCGGCGACGAGGAACAGCGCCGAGGTGACCAACCCGTGACCGACCATCTGGGTCACGGCCCGGTGGCGCCCCCGAACGGGCCTGCCCGGTGGCCGGCGAGACGATCCCGGCCACGCCGACGGCGAGGACGATGTGGCCCATGTGGTTGATCGACGTGCAGGCGATCATTCGCTTGATGGTGGTCTGGGCCGGCGCGATCATGGCCCCGGCGAGCACCGAGACGATGCCGGTGGCAGGGCGCGTCCGTGGGGGCGGGCGGCAGGCACGTGCGGGAGGGGACGGTCGGGGTCTTGAGGGCGGGACCGAGCACGATCGCCCCGCGGGCGACCACACTGAGCGTGCCGCGTCCGGCGAAGTTGTTCTCACTCGCCAACCGGACCCGGCCGAACGTGTGCGGGGACGACGCCAGGTACCGGCCGACGAACCCGGCCAGCAGCGTGAGCGACCCGGGAAAGGCGTAGAGGAAGAACCGCAGCGCCGAGCGCTGCCGGTCGCCGTGGCACCAGGCCGGCGTTGACGCCGAGCACGGCCGCCGCCGCGGCCAGGACTCGCGCCACCAGGGCGGTGATCGCGGACACCCCGAGGCCGACGGCGGGTGCGCCGCGACCCGCGCGCGGGGACGCGAGCACAGGCAGTACCGTCGCGGGAAGGGCGACCAGTGCCCACAGCAGCACCCGTCCGGGCAGGACGATCACCCCGCCGATCCGTGGCGGAGTCGGTCGTGCCGGGGTTCC
>DAIESZ010000190.1 GCA_027346035.1 Propionibacteriaceae bacterium | reverse complement strand
CGGCGGATCCGGGCGCAGCTGATGGCCGACGAATTGCTCATCCGGGTGACCGCACAGAGCAGGTGCGGGCGGCGGATGTGCCAGGCAGGCCTAGCCGCGTTGCTGACGCTCCGCCACCAGATCGCGCAACCGCCGCCTCGGAAGACCTGTCCGTGCGCGGCGGTGGGTTCTGCGGCGGGGCCAGAACGCGCGGGCTCCCGGCGGCTCGTCGATGGCGTGCCGGGCGAGGTCCGCGGCGCCGATGAGGCCGGCGTCGTTCCGGAAACGGGCGAGCACGATCGAGGCGGGCGGCCGGAAACCGCGACCCGTGAGGGTTCGGGAGAAGGCCTCCCGGGCCGGATCGAGAAGCAGGCTGCCGGCGGCCGACACGCCCCCACCGATGACGAACAGGTCGGGATCGAGCGCGGCCGCCAGGTCGGCAAGTCCCTTGCCCAACCAGCGTCCGACGTCGGCGATCAACTCACGCGACACGGGATCGCCGGTGACGGCGAGGTGGGTGACGTCGGGGCCGGTGAGATCGTCGATGTCGTCGACCGCCGCGAGCAGCGCCGCCGCACGCGGTGACCCCTCACGCATGAGCGCGCGGGCGTCGCGGACCAGGGCGTTGCCCGATGCGTACTGCTCCCAGCACCCCCGGTTGCCGCACGGGCACCAGTGCCCCTCGGGCACGACACCCATGTGACCGAACTCGCCGGCCATGCCGTAGGCGCCGCGGAACAGCTTGCCGTTGATGATGATCGCCCCGCCGATGCCGGTGCCCAAGGTGCTGCACACCATGACCTTCGCGTCGCGGCCCGACCCGTAGCGGTATTCGGCCCACGCGGCGGCGTTCGCGTCGTTGTCGACGATGACCGGGACGCTGATGCGCTGGTTCAACCGCGCCGCGAGGGGCTCGTTGCGCCAGGCGAGATGGGGGGAGAAGCGCACCAAGGACTGGTCGGAGTCGACCCACCCCGCTGCCCCGATGCCCACCGAGGCGATGTCTCCGTCACGGGAGAGCTCGGTGACCAGGGCGACTATCGCATCCTCGACCGCGGCGGGACTGTGCGACGGGGTGGGCCGTTGGGTCCGGCGCAGGATAGTGCCATCGGAGCTGACCACCCCGGCGGCGACCTTGGTGCCACCGATGTCGATGCCGATGCTGTGCAACTGGGCCTCCTCACCGCGGCGGACCGGGCGGTCGGCGTCCACGGTGTCGCTGGGAAGCAGCCTAACGGCTCAGCCGACGCGCGTGGCGCCGACGATCGGCATCGAGGTGAGCGATGCGACCACCACCCCCGTGCTGGGGTTCTCGGCGTTGACGATACGGCCACCGCCGATGTACATGCCGACGTGGGTGAGGCCCGAGTAGTAGAAGACGAGGTCGCCGGGCTGAAGGCTCGACAACGCGACGTGCGTCCCGGCCGAATACTGCGCCTGGGAGGTGCGGGGCAGCGAGACGCCCGCAGCGGCCCACGCGGCGAGCATCAGCCCGCTGCAGTCGTAGGCGCCGGGGCCCGTGGCTCCGTAGACGTAGGCCTTGCCCACCTGGGCGAGCGCGAAAGCGACCGCGACACTGGCACGGCCGGACACCGCGGTGCTGGTGGCCAGGGGGGTGCGGGTGGCGCTGCGGGAGGTGGCGCTCGTGCCCAGTACGGCGCGCAGTGCCGCCTGGTCACGCTGCTGCTGCAGCTCGGCCAGCTGCTTCTTCTGCGCGGCGGTCAGCTTGGCAAGGAGCGCCTTGGCGGCGGACTCCTTCCCGTTGTATTCCTGCACCAGCTGCTTCTGCTGGCTCGTGACCGAGGCGATCGTGTCGCGCGACTGCTTGGCCTGCGCCTCGAGTGCCGTCAACTCGGCCTGAGATGCCTGCAGTTCCTGCAGCTGACCGTTGGAGCGGTTCGTCACGCTCTGCACGACGGCCAGGTTGTTGAGGAACGACGTGTCGTCGGGGCTCGTGATCAGCCTCGTGGTGGTGCCGATGCCGGCCGTCTGAAAGTTGATCAGTGCGAGCTGGCCGAGACCCTTGCGCAGCTGAGCGACCCGCTTGAGCCCCGTGGCGAGCTTCGCGTCGGCCTGGGCGAGGGTGTGGTTGGCGGCGTCGAGCTGCTCCTGGAGCTGGGTGTACTTCGCATCGATCGTGGACGACTCGGCCTGGATGTTGTCGAGCGTCTTCTGAGCGGCAGCGACCGGGTCGGGAGTGGCCAGCGCCGACGTGGGAGCCGTCACCGACGCGGTGACCGCGAGGGCCGCCGTCCCGACGACAACTGGGACCAACCGCACAATGCGCTGAACCTTCACCGATACCTCCAGGTTGCGGGGCACCACCCGATATCCCCGTGCAAATCTGAGAGGATCCTAAGCCATTTTCAGGTCCACACCAAAGCGGCGCTCCACATGGCGATACGGAATCCCATCGACCGGGGCGGCGGCATCCCCGCAGACCCGACGAACCTGCCCGGAACGGCCCGTCAGACTGCGGTCGAGGGGTCTTCCCATCTGTCCTGATGCACGGAGACGTCCGGGCTCGGTTCATAGCGAAGCGGCGGAACCAGACCCGAATCCGACAGGACGGTGAGAGCGCGCCGCTCCTCCAGGGTGAGACACGACTCCCCCGCGAAGTCGTCGGGAAGCAGCATCGTCACCACGCAATCGGAGCACGCCGCCAGCGGTGCGCGACAGTCGTGGCAGTCGATCGAGACGACGTGGAGGGACGGCGCCGGCCCGTCGCCCGCGGTCCGTGGCTGCAGTGGCTGCAGTGGCTGGTTACTGATCATGCACGGAACTGTTCCGCCGGGCTCAGACAGTTTCGCCGCGGCCGGCCCCTGGGCCGTTTCGCCGGCCGAGCCGGGCGACGAGGCGGCTGCATGTCTCGGTCGGATCGCGCAGCCGCCCACGGACCCACCCACAGGTGAAATGTCGGACCCCGCCCCTAGCGTCGTTGCCATGTCTTCCGCCGCCTACCGTTCCCAGCCCAGCCTCGACGACCTCGGCACCGCGCTGTCCGAGGTCAGCTTCACGGTCGTCGACCTCGAGACCACCGGGGGTGGCGACGACGCCGCGATCACCGAGATCGGAGCGGTGCGGGTGCAGGGGGGCGAGGTCGTCGGCGAGTTCCAGTCCCTGGTCAACCCCGTGACGCACATCCCCGCGATCATCGCCGTGCTCACCGGCATCACCGATCAGATGGTCGCGGGCGCTCCCCGGCTGCCCGCGGTTCTCCCGGCGTTCCTCGAATTCGCCCGCGGCAGCGTCCTGGTGGCGCACAACGCGGGCTTCGACATCGGCTTCCTCAAGCGCGGCTGCGCCCGGATCGCGACGCCGTGGCCCGGCTTTCCCGTGATCGACACGGTGGCTCTGGCCCGGCAGGTGCTGCTGAAGGACGAGGTTCCCAACTGCAAGCTGTCGACCCTCGCCCAGCACTTCCAGGCTGCCACCTCGCCCAACCACCGGGCGCTGTCGGACGCCCGGGCGACCGTCGACGTGCTCCACGGGCTGATCGCCCGGGTCGGCAATCTCGGGGTGCACACCCTCGAAGACCTCGACGAGTTCAGCCACCGGGTATCGCCCCAGCGGCGGGCCAAACGCGTCTGGGCACAGTCGCTGCCCGAGGAGGCCGGCGTCTACTGCTTCTACAGCGACCACACCGGCAGCGGACGCCGGGAGGTGCTCTATGTGGGCAAGTCGGTCAACATCCGCACCCGGGTGCGAAGCTATTTCACGGCCTCCGAGAAGCGCGCCCGGATGGAGGAGATGGTGCGGGTGTCCAGCGGCGTCGAGGCGTTCGTGTGCGCGACACCGCTCGAGGCCGAGGTGCGTGAACTCCGCCTGATCAGGGCGCACCAGCCCCGCTACAACCGCCGCTCCCGCCGCCAGGACTCGCAGCTGTGGGTCAAGCTCACCGCCGAGGCATTCCCCCGGCTGTCGATCGTGCGCACCCCGCCGAGCGACGCCGCCCAGGTGCTCGGACCCTTCGGGTCACGAGCCGCGGCCGAGGAGGCCATGCTGGCCCTGTTCGACGCGTTCGCCCTGAGACGCTGCAGCACGAGACTGTCGGTGCGCAAGCCGTCGCCCTCCTGCGCGTTGGGTGAGATGGGACGTTGCCTCGCCCCGTGCCAACTCGGGCCGGCCGTCGACGACTACAGCCGCGTGGTCGAGCAGGTGCGGATCGCGCTGGGGGTCGACGTGCGCCGCGTCCTCGACGGCGTGTCCGAGCGCCTGGCACGCCTGGTCATGCAGCAGCGCTTCGAGGAGGCCGCTGCCCTCCGGCGGCGGCTCGACACCTATTCCTCGACCGTGCTGCGGCTCGAGCGGGTGCGATCGCTGGCCCGCTGCGCCCAGATCGTCGCCGCCGCGCCGGGGTCGATGCCGGGGGCCTGGCAGATCCATGTCATCCGGCACGGCCAGCTCGCGGGTGCGGCGACGTCCCGCCCCGGAGTGCCGGCCCAGGTCACCGCGCGGGAGATGGTGGCCGCCGCCGAGACCGTCACCGCCCCGGCGTCCGGGCTACCGGCCTGCTCGATCGAGGAGGCCGAGCGGGTGGCCGCCTGGCTCGAGACACCCGGGGTACGGATCATCGACATCGACGGCGAGTGGGCCTGGCCCATCCACGTCGGCCTGTCCGACGCGCTGTACGCGTCCCACGCGCTCGGGCGCGCCCCTCAGGGGTGCGTCACCCAGGTGAAGGTCAACACCACCAGGCAGACGGCCGCCAGCGCCGTGTAGCCGACGAGCAGCCGATTCCGGCGTCCATGCCACGGCGAGTAGGCATACACCGCTCCTGCTCCGGCACCCACCACCACGGCGCCGATGTCTCCGATCCAGCTGCCGTGCAACGAGGCTCCCCCGACGACGATGCCCCAGACGATCAGCAGGGTGAGCAGCACGATGTCCCCTCGGACGTCCTGGTGCGCCTGATACTTGAACACCGCGTACGCCGCGATGATCCCCAGGATCGCCGAGAAGGACCCGCCGAACGCGAAGATCGGTCCGGCGAGGGTGATGGTGGTGGCCGCGCCGAGACCCGACAGGAAGAACAGCGCGATGACGTTGCCGACGCCGATCGTCGTTTCGAGTCCCCGACCCATGAAGTAGAGGGCCAACCCGTTGATGGCCACCTGCAGCAGGCTTCCGGTGGTCAGCGCATACAGGATCGGCCGCCAATACTCGAACGCGAACCCCGGGTAGGTGCCCACCAGCAGGTAGCTGGTCACCTGGGGGACCACCGCCGAGGCGAGATAGATGATGACGGTCGCGGCGATGATGCCCACGGTCGCGGGATAGCCCCCGCCGCGACGGCGGGGGCTCACCTGGAGTTCATACCAGCGGTCGCGCATCGCGTGAACGCCGGCGCTCAGGCCACGTCGATGGAGGTGATGACGACGTCGTTCACCGGCCGGTCGGAGCGGTCGGTGGCCACCGTGGCGATGCGGTCGACCACTGCCCGGCTCTGCTCGTCGGCGACCTCGCCGAAAATGGTGTGCCGACGGTTGAGATGCGGGGTGGGGGCGACCGTGATGAAGAACTGCGACCCGTTGGTGCCGGGACCGGCGTTGGCCATGGCCAGCAGATAGGGCTTGTTGAAGACCAGCTCGGGGTGGAACTCGTCGGCGAAGGTGTAGCCCGGGCCGCCGCGTCCGGTACCGGTCGGGTCACCGCCCTGGATCATGAAGCCGTCGATGACCCGGTGGAACACGACCCCGTTGTAGAAGGGGCCGGTGGCTGCCGCACCGGTGCGGGGATCGCGGTATTCCTTGGTGCCCTCTGCCAGCCCGACGAAGTTCTCGACGGTCTTCGGGGCGTGATCGGGAAACAGGGTGATGACGATGTCACCGTGGTTGGTGTGCAGGGTTGCGGTCGAAGCCACGTTCGAGTTGCCTTTCCGTGCCAGAGGTTGCCGGCCCCTCCCCGACCTCGCCGGAGCGGGTGGGACGGGCCGTCGCGGGCGCCGCGCGGTGCTGGCGGCTCCTCCACGAGCTTAGCCGTCGCGGCGTGTGCTCCGCGGGGTCGACCCGGCCCATTCCGCCGTCCGCGGACACGACCCGGGCCTTTTCCCGAAGCACGTGCCGTGCACGGAGGGCGACGCTAGCGTGGAAGGTGCTCGATCACGAGCCGCTCGACCACGAGCCAACCAACCCGGAGGAAACGTGTTCCGTAAGAAGAAGAGCAAGCTTGCCGAGGTCACTGAATCGGTGCCCCCGACCATGCACGATCTCGCCGACGCCGGGGCCGACCTGCTCGACGAGGCGATCGCCATCGTGACTCCCCTGGTCGCCCAGGCGAGCGAGAGGGCCGCACAGCTCAAGGACCTCGCCCTGCAGGAGATGGCCCCGGCCATCGCCACCGCCAAGGACCAGTTCGGCCCGGCCGCGGGTCGCGCGCGGGACCGCATCGTCCCGGCCGCCGCATCGGCCGCGGAGCATCTGGCACCGCTCGCCGCCACCGCCCGCGAACGTTCCGCCGAGCTGGCCGAGCAGGCACGCACGCAACTGGCACCCCACGTCCAGGAGGCCCTCGAGCAGGCACGCACGCAACTGGCACCGCACGTTCACGAGGCCATGGAACGGGCCCAGCCGCATCTGGAGCACGCACGGCAGCGGGTGCAGGACGACCTCGTCCCGCAGCTCACTGACATGCTTCACCGGGCGGCCGAACATCCGGCGGTCATCGAGGCCACCGCGCGCGGCTCCGAGACGATGGGCATGGTGCGCGAGCAGATGGCGGGCACGCCGGTCGTCGCACGCCACCGCCGCAGCAGGCTCGGGGGCGTGGTGAAGGTGATGGCGGCGGGAGCCGTGCTCGCCGCAGTCGCGGTGGCCGTGCGCCAGTTCCTGGCCAGCAAGGAGGACGACTGGCAGGCACACCGGCCGAGCCAGGGGTACGTGCCCTCCCCCGCGTCGTCGGGCGGCACGCAGGGCCCGAGCGAGCCCGTCGAGCCAGAGGCCGAGGTCGACGCCGAGTCCGAGGTCGACGCCGAGCCCGAGGTCGATCAGTCCTCGGAGAGTTATGCCGACGCCGAGATGATCGCCGAAGGCGGACCGGTCGTCGAGACCGACGACGAGGACGACGAGGTTGAGGCCCGTGCCGGCGAGCACGGGGAGGGATCCTATGTCGGCGACGAGCCGCCCGAGGGCTTCGTCATCAAGGGCAACGAGCGCTCGATGAAGTATCACGTGCCGGGATCGGGCGGTTACGAACGCACGATCGCCGACGTGTGGTTCGCCACGGAGGAGGCCGCCCAGGAGGCCGGCTTCACCCGCGCCCAGCGCTGACACCGCACTGCCACGAGGGCCCGCCGCCAGCGGCGGGCCCTCACCGCGTCCACGGGCGAAATGTGGACGCCGATCCTCACAGACGACCTCGATCCGGGGCTTTGACGGGTGAGACCCACTCACGCACCCAGGAGTTCCGATGGCCGCCCCCCGCAGCCCCGTGCGTCCGCCCGTGGTCGATCTCCGCGTGCTGGCCGCGAGCAGCGCGTGGATCGATGCGGCCCCGTTCCGCGCCCACCTTCGCCGACTGCTGTTCGACAGCACCGAGCACTGGCGGGTGGTCGCCCTCGCCTGCGGCGTCGCGCCCGCCACTGTCAGGCACCTGCTCACCGGGCGGGACGGCTCTCCTGCTCGCCGGCTCCGGGCGAAGGACGCCGTGCTGCTGCTGACCACCGATCGGGCCCGCCTCCGATTCCTTCGCGACACCCCAGTGCCCGCCGCCGACTCCGTGCGCCGGATTGCGGCCCTTCGGGCATTGGGCCGCACTCCCGCCTGGATCGCCGCGCAGCTGCGCCTCGAGCCGGCCGAGTTGGTCCGGCTGTCGGATTCGTCATGGTGCTCGGCCCTCGTGGAGTTGCGGGCGGCCTGCGCCTGCTCCACCGCGGGCCTGTCGGGATGGTGGTCGGGCGACCAATGGTTCGACGATGACGACCTGCTCGAGGCGCTCGGCTCCGACCCGTCCGGCCCCCCGCCGATGCCAGACTGGGCGGCGTGAGCGTGCCGAGCGCGTGGGGCGTTCCTTTCGTCGCCGCGGTGGTCCTCGGCGCCTTGGCGCTGGGCGCCTGGGGTTGGTGGCGCCTCCGGAGCACGCCCGAACCGACCGGGGTGGCCGACTCGGACGGCTGGGTGAAGCCGCGCTACGACGTCGTGGCCGACCCGGCGATGCTCGCCCAGATCCTCGCACTCGCCGGCGTCCTGTCGGGGCTCGGGGTGCTCGCCCGTCCGGCGGGCATCGCCGACGGGGTCTGGCTCCCGGTCGCGATCGGCTGGGCGATGGCCGCCGGCCTGGGAACGGCTGCCGTGCTGTGCGACCTGCGCACCACCTACCTCCCGTCCAGCCTCATGCGCCCCTGGGCGTTGCTGACGGCGCTGGCGGTGCTGGCGTCGTGGAGCGGAGCACTGTTGTCCGACCGCGCGCACGCACCCGGGCTGATCGTGCGGGTGAGTGTCTGCGCTCTGGTGGCCCGTGTGCTGTTCTGGGGCCTGTGGCGCTTCGGCGGTCGCGTCGGCTACGGCGACGTCCGCCTCGCCACGATCCTCGCCGCTGACGCTGCCCTGGTGTCGGCGACCACGTGGACCTCCTGGCTGGTGGCCGGCACGCTCACGGGCGGCGTGTGGGCCATCACGACCGCCATCATCCGACGCAGCCGACCCACCCTGCTCGGCACGGCGTTCCCCTACGGTCCGTCCCTGGCGATCGGCGCCTGGCTGGCGCTTGCCCTGCGGTGAGCCGTCAGGCCATGGCGCGCTGCGTCGCGGCGACCCACCTGTCGAGGGTGGCCGAGGCGGCCCCCGAGTCGATCGACTCGGCGGCCCGGGCGATCTGTTCGGCGAACTGCGCCTCGAGGGGGCGCTCGTCGACGCCCCGATGGGCGACCAGGGCGGCCGCGGCGTTGAGCAGCACCACATCGCGCACCGGTCCCGTGACCCCGGCGAAGATCTCGCGGGCCACCGCCGCGTTGTGCGCGGCATCTCCCCCCGTGAGGTCGGACGCGCCGGCCCGGGCGAGCCCGAGAGACGACGGGTCGAGTTCGTGCTCGGTGACCGTGCCGTCACGCACGATCCACACCTGCGAGGAGGTGGTGGTGGTGAGCTCGTCGAGCCCGTCGCGCCCATGGAAGACCAAGCCCCGGGTGCCGCGCGCGGCGAGCACGTCAGCGACGAGCCGGGCCATGGTGACGTCGGCCACCCCGAACGCCATCGACGACGGACGGGCCGGGTTACCCAACGGCCCCAGGATGTTGAACAGCGTGGGGACGCCGATCTCCTTGCGCACGGGCCCGGCGAAACGGAAGCTCGGGTGGTAGAGCGGGGCGAACAGGAAGACGATGCCGGCGGCGTCGAGCACCTCGGCCTGGCGTGCCGGCGGAACGTTGAGCGCCACGCCCAGCGCCTCGAGACAGTCGGCGGTTCCCGACCGTGAGCTGGCGGCCCGGTTGCCGTGCTTGATCACCCGGACCCCGGCTCCCGCGGCGGTGATGCCGGCCATGGTGGAGATGTTCACGGTGGCGGCCCGGTCGCCCCCGGTGCCGACGATGTCGACCCCCTCGCGGTCGATCTCGATCGGAGTCGCGTTGGCGAGGGTGACATCGAGCAACACGGCCAATTCGGCCGGAGACTCGCCCTTGGCCCGCAGCAGCACCGAAAAGGCGGCGATCTGGGCGGGCGTTGCCTCGCCGGACAGGATCTGACCCATGGCCCAGCGCAACTCGTCGCGCTCGAGGTCGTGGCGTCCGGACAGGGCCGAGAGCACCTGTGGCCAGGTAACCTCGCCCGGTGATGTCATCACTGGGCGGCGCGGGGGGCCCGGGTGGCCCGGACGACCGTGGCGACGGTGCGGGGCAGCCGGATCGGGTCGACCGGGAAGGACGACACGCCCTCGGCCCGCGACCAGCTGGCCAGCCAGGCGTCGGCCTCGCGAGCGACCAGCAGGACCACGGGCGGGCAGCCCGCGATCTCGTCCTTGATCTGATAGGCGATCCCGAAGCCGCCGGACGGGTTCGCCTCGCCGTCGAGGACCACGACGTCGTAGTGCCCGTTCTCGAGGGCGTGGATCACGCCGGGCTGGGTGGCCGTGTCGAAGATCTCGACATCGGGCAGGTCGGAGGCGATGCGGCGTCCCAGTGCGTACCGGACGGCCTGGCGGGTGGTGCGGTCGTCGCTGTACAGCAGCACCTTGAGCGTGTCGGTCGTGGTCTCAGCGCTCATCGTCGCCCTCGGCTTCCTCATCTGGGTGGTCCACGTCGTTCCGGGTCATCGTAGCGCCGCGGAACCGGTGTCCCATCCGGAGCGCCCACGGGGCGACAGGGCACGCCCGCGGGAGGCACCGGTTCGCCGGCGCGGGTCTCACCGGACGGATAAGTCGACCCCGCCGACGGGCACCGAAGAGCGTGTGGGCAGAATTACTGTGCGCGTTCTATGGACCTTGACATGACCTCCCGGTCACTTTCGGGCAGAATGCCTTTCGTGGCCACCCATTCCCAGACCTCCAGCGCACCCGCACTGCCCAGCGGAGCGGTTCACCCGATCGCCTCCTCGCGTCTCAACCCGCCGAAAGGCCGCCCCGACATGGTGGCCCTGGGGACTTGGTTGTGGCTGGCGAGCGACCTCATGTTCTTCGCGACGCTGTTCGCCGCCTACTTCATGATCCGTCAGGTGACCACGGACGCCGCCGCCCCCGGCACCCAGACCCTGTGGCAGACGGGGCACGCGACGCTGAGCATCCCCCTGGCGGGGATCGACACGCTGATCCTGGTGAGTTCGTCGGTGACGTGTCAGATGGGCGTCATGGCCGCCGAGCACGGCAAGGTGAGCCGCTCGTCGGGGCTGCTGAACGTCGGCAAGTGGGGGCTGCGGGAGTGGTACATCCTCACCTTCATCATGGGCGCGCTGTTCATCGCCGGCCAGTCGCTCGAGTACGCGAGCCTGATCCACGATGGCCACACGATCAGCTCGAACGTCTACTTCTCGGCGTTCTTCCTCGCCACCGGATTCCACGGGCTGCACGTCACCGGTGGTCTCATCGCCTTCCTGTTCGTGCTCGGGCGCACCTACATGACACGCACCTTCACCCACGAGCAGGCGGTCAGCGCGATGGTGATCTCCTACTACTGGCACTTCGTCGACTTCGTCTGGATCATCCTGTTCAGCGCGATCTACCTGCTCGGATGACCACCGTCTCCCCGACCCATCCACGCGTCTGACCCGCGTCCGCACCTGCGAAAGGGCACACACCGTGAGACACCTCCCCCGACCCCGGCGGCATCCGGTGGCCAAGCCGATCACCCTGCTGCTGGCACTGTTCCTCATGGGTGGGCTGTACGCCGTCCTCTCGCCGGCGGGTCAGTCGGCGGCAGACGGCAACGTCAACTCCCAGATCGTCCAGGGCAAGGAACTGTTCCAGGTGTCCTGCGCCACGTGCCACGGCCTCGGCGCCGAGGGCACCAGCGCGGCTCCGTCCCTGGTCGGGGTCGGTGCGGCCGCGGTCGACTTCCAGGTGGGCACGGGGCGCATGCCGATGGCCAAGCCGGGCGCGCAGGCGCCCCGCGGCAAGACCGAGTTCACCCCGGCCGAAATCTCGGCACTGGCGGCGTATGTCGCCTCGCTGGGAGCCGGCCCGGGCATCCCCACGTCCCAGCAGGTGTCGACCAACAACCTCACCGCCGAGGAGATCGCCCGCGGCGGTGAGTTGTTCCGCACCAACTGCTCGGCGTGCCACAACTACGAGGGTGACGGTGGTGCGCTGCCGAACGGCAAGTACGCCCCGTCGCTCGGCCAGACCACCGCCAGCCACATCTACGAGGCGGTCCGCACCGGGCCGTACGCGATGCCCGTGTTCTCCGCGGGCACGCTCACCGACCAGGATGTTCGCGAGATCATCGGCTACCTGCAGACCCTGCATTCCACACCCAACAACGGCGGCTTCTCGCTCGGCGGTATCGGCCCCGTGTCCGAGGGCCTCTGGGGCTGGATCGTCGGCATCGGTGGTCTCGTCATGGTCGCGATGTGGCTCGCACGGAAGGGGGCACGCGCCCGATGAACAGCATCGATCTCGAACCCGCTGAGGATCACGGAAGCGTCCCGGCGGTCTACGTCCACCACCAGCATCCCGTTCCCGACCCCGGGATCGAGGAGCACATCGAGCGCTACACCGACGCGAACCCAGCGGCCGGACGCCGCGTGTACGCCCAGGTCGTGGGCATGCTCGCGCTGGTGCCGGTGATGGCGATCGCGGTCATCGTCATCTACTTCGCCGTGCCCCGGCAGGCCTCCATCCGCCTGGGACCGCTGTACGCCAACGCGATGAACGTCGGCCTCGGCGTCACCGGTGGTCTGATGGTGGCGCTGATCGGCTTCGCGGCGATCCAATGGGCCAAGCAGATCATGGGCGACGAAGAGTCCGTCGACTACCGCCACCCGATCCTGTCGAGCCGTGAGGACCGCGAGGAATTCCTCAGCATGGTCGACGACGGGGTGCGCCAGTCCAACCTCGGCCGTCGCCGTCTCATCGGCGCCGCGTTGATGGGTGCCCTGGGAGTGGTGGCCGCACCCGCGGTCGTGCTCCTCAGCGACATGGGCCCCTACGCGACCCCCAGCCGGATCCGCGCCACCCTGGAGAAGACGGTGTGGGCCGAAGGCGTCCGGCTGGTCAACGACGTCACCTATACCCCGATCAAGGCGTCCGAGATCGAGATCGGGCAACTCGTCAACGGTGAGCCCGAGGTCATCGCGCACATGGAGGGTGCCGCGAAGATCGAGGCCATCGCCAAGGCCGCGATCATCGTCGTGCGGATGGACCCGAAGTCGATCCGGATCCCGGCCTCGCGCAAGAACTGGCAGGTGGGCGGGATCCTCGCCTACTCCAAGATCTGCACCCACGTCGGGTGCCCGATCAGCCTGTGGGAGCGGACCACCCACCACCTGCTGTGCCCCTGCCACCAGTCGACGTTCGATCTCGGTGACTCCGGGGTCGTGATCTTCGGGCCTGCGGCGCGATCGCTGCCACAGCTCCCGATCACGGTCGACTCCGAGGGCTACCTGGTGGCCCGCAGCGACTTCACCGTTCCGGTCGGGCCCAGCTTCTTCGAGCGCGACTCGCGCCACGACTTCAAGAAGGGCGACAACTGATGGCACGACCCGCCGACGTCACCACCGCCGAATCGTCCGCCGTCGAAGCCCACGAACCGACGGCGCCGCACCGGCTCAGCTCCGCGGGGGCCGCGGCCGAGTGGGTCGACGACCGGGTCGGGGCGGCCCGCCTCGGCAAGGGGCTCATCCGCAAGGTGTTTCCCGACCACTGGTCGTTCCTGCTCGGCGAGATCGCCCTGTACTCGTTCATCGTGCTGCTGCTCACCGGCGTGTTCCTCACGATCTGGTTCAAGCCGTCGATGGCCGAGACCCAGTACGACGGGTCGTACCAGCTGCTCAAGGGCATCCCGATGTCGAAGGCCTTCGCCTCGACCCTGCAGCTGTCCTTCGACGTACGCGGCGGACTGCTGCTCCGCCAGGTCCACCACTGGGCCGCGATCCTGTTCACCGCGGCCGCGGTCGTGCACATGCTGCGCATCTTCTTCACGGGCGCCTTCCGCAAGCCGCGCGAGATCAACTGGCTCATCGGCATCGGCCTGCTGAGCCTGTCCCTCATCGAGGGCTTCGCCGGGTACTCCCTGCCAGATGACCTGCTGTCGGGCACCGGCCTGCGCTTCGTCGACGGCCTCATCCGATCCATCCCGCTGGTCGGCACCTGGATCGAGTTCTTCGTCTTCGCCGGCCAGTACCCGGGCACGAGCATCATCCCCCGGCTGTACATGGCCCACATCCTGCTGGTGCCCGCCCTGCTGCTGGGGCTCGTCAGCGCCCATCTCGCGCTGGTGTTCTACCACAAGCACACGCAGTACCCCGGACCCGGTCGCACCGAGCAGAACGTGGTCGGCTACCCCCTGTTCCCGGTCTACATGGCCAAGGCGGGCGGCTTCTTCTTCGTGGTGTTCGGCGTCCTGGTGCTCATGGGCGGGCTCATGCAGATCAACCCGGTGTGGAAGTTCGGCCCCTACACGCCAAACCAGGTCACCGCGGGGTCCCAGCCCGACTGGTACATGGGCTGGGTCGAGGGCGCCGTGCGCATCACGCCCAACTGGGAATGGCACCTCGGGCACACGACCTGGAGCTGGAACATCTTCCTTCCCGGCGTCGGGCTGATGGGCCTGCTGTTCACCTCGCTGGCGGCGTGGCCGTTCGTCGAGGCGTGGATCACCGGTGACAAGCGGGAGCATCACCTGCTCGACCGACCCCGCAACGCGCCAACCCGCACGGCGCTCGGCGTCGCCGGCATGACCTGCTACGCGATGTTCTGGATCGCCGGCGGCAACGACATCATCGCCACCCACTTCTCGCTGAGCCTCGAGTCGATCACCCGGTTCATGCGGGTGGCCGTGTTCGTCGCTCCGGTCATCGCCTACCACGTGACCAAGCGGCTGTGCATCTGGCTGCAGCGCCGCGACCAGGAAAGGGTGCTCCACGGGTCGGAGACCGGCGTCCTGATCCGGACGCCCGAGGGAGGCTACTACGAGCCGCACGAGCCGATCACGGTCGACCAGGCGTTCGTGCTGACCCAGCACGACGAGATGGACGTCCTCGACGCCACCGAGGGTGCCAATGCCAACGGGCTTCCGCCGCGCGACGGGGTCGTGGTCAGCAAGCGCCGGGCCGCGCTCAGCCGCTGGTTCCTGGCCGACAACCTGGCCAAGCCGACGCGCGAGGAGCTCGAGCACGCCCACGATCACGGCAGTTCCGCCGCGCTCACCAGCGGGTCCGACCACGACTGACCGACCATTCACCCGCTGATCGGGGCCGCAGCCACTCGGCTGCGGCCCCGATCGCTTTCCGCCGCCACCATGGCACTCGGCCCATCCCGCGTGGCGGGCCCCACCGCGGCGATCTGAGAGAATGTGGGGGTGCGTTTCATCACGGAGAAGCCGTCCTACGACCTGACCTACAGTGACGTGTTCATGGCCCCCAACCGGTCATCGGTCGGATCGCGGCTCGATGTCGACCTGACCTCCACCGACGGGTTGAGCACCCCGCTCCCCCTCGTGGTCGCGAACATGACCGCGATCAGCGGACGCCGCATGGCCGAGACCATCGCCCGTCGCGGCGGCATCGCGATCCTTCCCCAGGACATCCCCACTGACGTCGTCGCCCAGGCGATCCAGCAGGTGAAGGGGGCCGACACCCGCTTCGACACGCCCATCAGGGTCGATCCGACCACCACGGTCGGCGAGGCGATGAGCCTCATGCCGAAGCGCGCCCACGGCGTGGTCATCGTCGTCGAGAACGGGGCGCCCATCGGGATCGTCTCCCCGTCGGAGACCCAGGGCGTCGACAGGTTCGCGCAGGTGCACGAGGTGATGACCCGCGACCTCATTCTGGTGAGCCCCGATCAGTCGCCGCAGGAGGTGTTCGACCAACTGTCCGAACACCACCAGAAGGTGGCGCTGGCCGTCTCCGACGGCCAGCTCCGGGGGATCATGACCTCCAAGGGGGCGTTGCGCTCCGAGCTCTACCAGCCGGCGATCGACATGGAGGGCCGGCTTCGCATCGGCACCGCGGTCGGCATCAACGGCGACGTCGCCGGACGGGCCAGGAAGCTGCTGGAGGTCGGCAGCGACTGTCTCGTGCTCGACACCGCCCACGGCCACCAGGAACGGATGCTCGACGCGCTGCAGGTGGTGCTCCCGGTACGGGACGCCCACGCCGCCCGTACGGGGCACCGCGTCCCGATCGTTGCGGGCAACGTGGTCACCCCCGCCGGGGTCCTCGATCTCGCCGAGGCGGGTGCCGATGTCCTGAAGGTGGGAGTTGGTCCCGGAGCGATGTGTACGACCCGCATGCAGACCGGTGTCGGGCGTCCCCAGTTCAGCGCCGTGCTCGACTGCGCGGAGTCGGCGGCGAGCGTCGGGGCGTCCGTGTGGGCCGATGGCGGCGTCCGCTATCCGCGGGATGTGGCGCTTGCCCTCGCGGCCGGGGCCGGCAGTGTCATGATCGGCTCGTGGTTCGCCGGCACCCACGAGTCGACGGGCGACATGCAGATCGACCATGAGGGCCACTCGTACAAGGAGTCGTTCGGCATGGCCAGCGCCCGGGCCGTGCGCCACCGCACGAGGACGCAGAGCGCATTCGAGCGGGCCCGGGCCGGCCTGTTCGAGGAGGGGATCTCCCAGTCGCGCATGTACCTCGACCCCGAACGGCCCGGCGTCGAGGACCTCGTCGACTGGATCACCTCGGGCGTGCGCTCCGCGTGCACCTACGCGGGCGCCCGCAACCTCGTCGAGTTCCACGAGAAGGCCCTCGTGGGCGTCCAGTCGTCCAGCGGGTACAACGAAGGACTGCCACTCAACCGCTCCTGGTGAGCGGACCAGTACGGCTGACCCGGGCCGTCCTTGCCTCAGAACCTCAGTGGGCGTACTCCCCGCGGTAGTACTCGTAGACGAATCCGGCGACCGCCCACATGCCGAGGCCGAACCCGATGATGCTGATCCACCACCCGAAGATCGGTCCGAGGACCGTCAGCGTCATGGTGAGCGCCAACCAGAACGGCCAGATGCTCTGCGGGGGGAAGAACCCCAGCTCACCGGCCCCCTCGTAGATCTCACCCTCGGGGTTGTCCTCGGGACGCATGTCGATCTTGCGTCCGATCACCCAGAGGTAGCCCACCACGAAGGCGAACAGCAGCGTGGTGAGCGCCAGGGCCACGGCGCCGGCGATCTCGTGGGTCGTGAACCAGTACGTGGGTGCGACGATCACGAAGAAGATCAGCAGGAACCCGAAAACGTTGCGTTCGTATTTCATCGGTCGGCCCCCTCGAGCTCGTCGGTGTGCACCGGGGCGTGCAGGGCGGCATCCGCATACTCCGGGTGCCACAGGTCGAACGCCGGGTACGGCGAGCGCACGCGGGGCAGACGGGTGAAGTTGTGCCGTGGCGGCGGGCACGAGGTGGCCCACTCCAGCGACCGTCCCCAACCCCACGGATCGTCGACGTCGACCTTGGGAGAGTTCCGGCTGATCCACACGTTCCAGAAGAACGGGATGAAGGAGGCGCCGAGCAGGAACGAGCCGAACGTCGAGACCTGGTTGAGCAGGGCGTATCCGGTGCTCGCGTCGTAGTCGGCGATCCGGCGCTGCATGCCCTCGATACCGAGCCAGTGCTGCACCAGGAACGTCGTGTGGAAGCCGACGAACAGCGTCCAGAAGTGGATCTTCCCCCACGTCTCGTTGAGCATCCGCCCGGTCAACTTCGGCCACCAGAAGTAGTAACCGGCGAACATGGCGAACACCACCGTGCCGAACAGCACGTAGTGGAAGTGGGCGACCACGAAGTAGGTGTCGGACACGTTGAAGTCGAGCGGGGGGCTGGCCAGGATGACGCCGGTGAGCCCGCCGAACAGGAAGGTCGTGAGGAAGCCCATGACCCAGATCATCGGCGTCGAGAACGTGATGGACCCGCCCCACATCGTCCCAATCCAGTTGAAGAACTTCACCCCGGTGGGAACCGCGATAAGGAACGTCATGAGCGAGAAGAACGGCAGGCTCACCGCGCCGGTGACGAACATGTGGTGCGCCCACACCGACACCGACAGGGCCCCGATCGACAAGGTGGCGAAGACCAGGCCGACGTAGCCGAACACCGGCTTGCGGCTGAA
>DAIESZ010000168.1 GCA_027346035.1 Propionibacteriaceae bacterium | reverse complement strand
CACCGCGCTGCTGTTGTTGTTCCTGCTCGCGCTCACCGCGATCCCCGGCTCGTTCATCCCCCAGCAGAGCGTCGCCCCCATCCGGGTGACCGACTTCGCCAAGGCGCATCCGCTGCTCGACAGCATCTACCGGCCCCTCGGGTTCTACCACGTCTACACGTCGCCCTGGTTCAGCGCGGTCTACATGCTGCTGTTCCTCAGCCTGATCGGCTGCATCGTGCCGCGGGTCGGCGTCTACCTGCGGGCACTCCGTACGCCGCCGCCGCGCATGCCGCGCCGGCTCGATCGGCTGCCCGAGTCGGCGCAGATCAGCGTCGCCCCCCGAGAGGACGCCGTCGAGTCGGCGTCCGCGTGGCTGCGGCGACATCACTTCCGGGTCGCCCGACGCGACGAGGGGGATGTGCTCGGGCTCAGCGCCGAACGCGGCTACCTGCGCGAGTTCGGCAACCTGGTGTTCCACATCAGCGCGATCGTCGTGCTGATCGGCGTGGCGGTCACCAATCTCTACGGCTACAAGGGCACCAGTGCCGTGGTCACCGGGCAGGGCTTCAGCAACACCATCACCCAGTACGACCAGATGCACGCCGGCCCGATGGTCAACGTCGACCGGCTGCACCCGTTCACCCTGCTGCTCAAGAAGTTCGTCGTGCAGTTCGAGACGGGGCCGGTGCAGACCGGCGCGGCCCGCAAGTTCGACGCGACCGTCGACGTCACCGCCGACGGCAGGACCACCACGGACGACCTGCAGGTGAACCACCCGCTCACCATCGACGGGGCCAAGGTCCACCTGTTGTCGGAGGGTTACGCGATCAACGTCACCGTCCGCGACGGGCAGGGCAACATCGCCTACTCCGGACCGGTCGTCTTCCAGCCGGTCGATCCGAACTTCCGCTCGCTCGGCGTGATCAAGGTGCCGGACGCCCGCCCCGAGCGGCTCGCGTTCCAGGGGTTCTTCCTGCCCACCGCGGTGATCGACACCCAGCAGGGGCCGCACTCGGTGTTCCCCGACGCGCTCAACCCGCGGCTGTTCCTCAACGTGTGGTCCGGGCCGCCGGCCAAGGAGACCGGCATCCCCGAGAACGTCTTCACGCTCAACACCACCGGCCTCACCCAGGTGAAGAACGGCAAGGACCTGCTCCGCATCGAACTCGCGCCGGGCGCCTCGTACACGCTGCCGAACAAGCTGGGGAGCATCACGTTCAACGGATGGACCCGCTGGGCGCAGCTGCAGATCTCCGTGCAGCCCGGCCTGTGGATCACCGTGGGGGCGATCGGTGTCGCCGTGTTCGGGTTGTGTCTC
This sequence comes from Propionibacteriaceae bacterium, assembly GCA_027346035.1. Taxonomy (GTDB): domain Bacteria; phylum Actinomycetota; class Actinomycetes; order Propionibacteriales; family Propionibacteriaceae; genus JAJYQH01. The sequence goes on along the minus strand of DAIESZ010000168.1, from coordinate 3,738 downwards.
AGCCTGTTCCTGCGTCCACGGCGGCTGTGGATTCGCTTGAAGCCGCAATCGGATGGGACGATGCTGGCCGAGGCGGGTGGTCTCGACCGCGCCGACGCACGCACCGGACTCAGCGACGATGTGCGCCAGCTGGTGGCCGCCGCCACGGGCTGCGCGCCCGACGACGTGCAGGTGCGCTCCCGTGGATGGCGTGACCCGGTCGTCAGACCGGGGGAGCAGCCGCCCACCGACGCATCCGACATGTCCGACACCGCGCAGGAGGAGGCTTCATCGTGATCGTGCTCCAGGTTGGCGGCATGAGTGCCGCCCAGTTCTCATCGCTGGCGATCGTCACGGCAGGGGTCCTGTTCCTGTTCGCGTTCCTCGCCCACACCGTCGAATGGGCGAGCCTGCGGGCGGTTCCGGTGCGCGTGGCCGGTGGTGCCGTCGACGACGGTCATGACAGCGCCAGGATCCGCAGCGACACGTTCGCCCGGCTGGGGCTGTTCGCGACGGTGATCGCGGCGCTCGCCCAGCTGGCCGGGGTGGTGTTCCGGGGGATCGCCGCCGATCGCGCCCCGTGGGGCAACATGTACGAGTTCATCACCGTGGCCATGCTGTTCGCGGTCCTCGGCTACCTCTCGTGGGCGCTGCGCGGGCGGGCGCGCTGGCTGGGGCTGTTCATCACGGCGCTGCTCGCCGTCGGTGACGGGGCGGCGGCCACCGTGTTCTACGTGGCAGTCGGGCCGCTGGTGCCGGCCCTGCACTCGGTCTGGTTCCTCATTCACATCCTGGCCGCGCTCATCTCCAGCGCAGCCTTCAACGTGGGCGGCCTGGCGTCGATCGGCTACCTGCTGCGGGCCCGGGCCGAGCGGCGGGGCACGGTCGATCGTGGTTACCTCGCCCGGCTGCCCCGCAGCGAGGTCATCGACACGTTCGCCTACCGGCTGCACGCGTTCGCGTTCCCCGTCTGGACGTTCACCGTCGCCGCCGGGGCCATCTGGGCCGAGTACGCATGGGGACGGTTCTGGGGCTGGGATCCGAAGGAAACCTGGGCCCTCATCACCTGGATCATCTACGCCGGATACCTCCACGCGCGGGCGACCGCCGGGTGGCGCGGTCGCAACGCGGCGATCATCGCGCTGTTCGGCCTCGCGTCGTTCTGGTTCAACTTCATCGGCATCAACCTGTTCGTGTCCGGCCTGCACTCCTACGCGGGCGTCTGACGAGGTACCGCGACGCTCCGGCACGGATTCGGGCGGATGGGTGGACGGGCGAACCCCCGGACGGCGCATGCCGTGTCGGCGGTGCGGCGCGCCGACACCCCGGTACCAGTCGGCGGGGTGGTGTGCGGCATGATCGGTGATGGCGGCTCACCGGCCGTCGCGGCGTCCCCGATGACGAGGACGGCTTCAGACATGTCGCCGACAACGAAGTGGCCCATCATGAGCTCACTGCACCACCCGGTTCCCGGTCCACGGGACGACGGGGGGTCCGGGCGATGAGCCACGATCCGGGAGCACCGGCCGGGCCGGGCGATGAGCAGGTGCCGGAGGAGCGAGCTTCTCGCCGCTGGGTCGGGCTCGCCGCCGTGCTCCTGCTGGCCATCGGCATGGTGATCCCGTTCCTCACCTCGTCGAGCGGCGACTCGGGCCAGGCCTCGACGACCCCCTCGACCAGTCCCGGCAATTCGGTGAGCGCCGGACCGTCGGTCGCGACCCTGCAGATCGGCCTGCCCGTCTACTTCGTGAGCACCCAGAACCACCTGTTCTACCGTGAGCTGCGCAACCTGCCGTCGCAAGGGGGCCCGATGGCCACCGCGGTGAGCGCCGTACTCAACGTGGTGCCGAACGATCCCCAGTACGAGTCGCTGTGGAAGGGCGGCACGGTCAACTCGGTGACGGTGCGGTCGAACCGCATCTACGTGGACCTGTCGGCCGGCAGCTATGCGGCGTTCACCGACAAGGTGACCGCCATCGACGCTGCCTACCAGATCTACTACACGGTCAATGCGGTCCGCTCGTCGCTGCGCCAGCCCCTGCCCGTGGTGCTGCTCGCCGACGGCAAGCAGTCCGTGCCCGTGCTCGGCGACACCGGCGCCAAGGCGTTCTGGAGCGACCCGCCGTCGCTCGGCCCCGCGTGGATCGACTCACCGCAGAGTGCGTCGAGCGTTCCGGCGGGCGAGGTGCGCTTCACCGGCTACATCCTCAGCGGCAACGCGGCACCGACACTGCAGATCAGCCAGGCGAGCACCGGGAACCCGGTGGTATCGGGCACCGTCACACTCGGGGCCGACAATGGCCTGTGGCAGGCCTGGAGCTTCATGGCCAGCCTGCCCGCCGGCAACTACCAGGCGTCCGTTCAGGCCCTCGACACCACCGACACCGTGGTGTTCAAGGCGGGCCCGTAGCGTCGTCGGGCTCACCCCCGGCGTCGCACCATCGCGCGCGCCAACGGGATCGCGACCCGCACCGGTGTCCGCTTGCTCACCTCGGACTGCACGGTGTTGACCAGTCCGTCGATCACGTAGGGCCGCCCCTTGTCGAGGGCGTCGAGGCAGGTTCGCACCGCCTGGTCGGCGCTCCGGCGTCCGGTGAGCACGCCGTCGTCGCCGGCGCGGGTGAAGAAGTCGGTGTCGGTGGGCCCGGGGCACAGCGCGATCACCCTGACCCCCTGATCACGCACCTCGTCCCACAGTGCCTCGGAGAAGCTCAGCACGAACGCCTTCGCCGCCGCGTAGACGGCCATCGTCGGTAGCGGCTGGAAGGCGGCGGTGGAGGCGAGGTTGATGATCGTTCCCCGACCGGCGGCCAGCATCGGCGGAAGGAGCGCGCGAGTCAGGTGGACGACCGCCTGGACGTCGAGTTCGACCTCGGCGTCGAGCCGCTCGGCGTCCAGCTCGGCGAACCGTCCGATCGAGCCGAAACCGGCGTTGTTGACCAGGGTGTCGATCTCGAGTCCCCGTGACCGCAGTTCCTCGAGCAGGCCGAGACGCCCGGCACGCTCGGAAAGGTCGGAGGAGATCACCTCGGCGCGCACCCCGTGGGTTCTGGCCAGATCGGCGGTCGCCTGCAACTCGTCGACCCGCCGGGCGGTCAGCACCAGGTCGTGACCCCTCTCGGCGAGATGGGAGGCGAACGCGCGTCCGATGCCTGCGGAGGCTCCGGTGATGAGGGTCCACGTCATGGCCGCACCCTACCGTCGCGCGATGGAAGCCGAGGTCGTCCCCATCTAGAGTGGCAGTCATGGACAAGCCACAGGACGTCGCCGACGACCACTTCGATCTGGCCGTGATCGGCTCCGGCACCGGCAACTCGCTCATCGACGAGCGCTTCGCCGGGATGCGGGTGGCCCTCATCGAGCGCGGCATCTTCGGTGGCACCTGCCTCAACAACGGCTGCATCCCGACCAAGATGTTCGTGGCCCCAGCCGACTACGCCATCGCCCCGGTCGAGGCTCGTCGCCTCGGCGTCGATCTGCAGTTGCGCGGCGTCCACTTCGACCGCATCCGTGACCGGGTCTTCGGCCGGATCGACCCGATCGCCGAGGACGGACTGCGCTGGCGACAGGTGTCCGACCACGTCACGGTGTTCGAGGGGGTCGCCTCGTTCGACGACCCGCACACGGTGTCGATCAACCTGCACAGCGGGGGCCGCACCAGGATCACCGCCGACCGGTTCGGGGTTGCACACTGCTTTTGGCGTCGATTAAAAAAACGGATGGAACCGCGGTCCATGAGAATCCGAAATACGCGTTGAT
>DAIESZ010000132.1 GCA_027346035.1 Propionibacteriaceae bacterium | reverse complement strand
CGGCGCGCCGTGCCGGGCGCGGTCGTTGACCGGCCCGGGACCCGGCACTAGCGTCAGATCTCACCGATGCAGTGACGGCCCGCGATGGTGACGGGCACGGCAGGGCCCCGCCGGTTGGTACCGGTGGTTTCCGATGTGGAGGAGTGACATGGACGCGCTGGCGACTGGCGAGGGCATCAGGCCCGAGGTGCTGCAGGACGCCCTGTTCGACGGCAGCTTCAGCCCGCTCCCCGAAGACCTGGGCTTCCGCGGACCGATCGCGTGCGGGGCGGCTGGTATCACCTACCGCCAGCTCGACTACTGGGCTCGCACCGGACTGGTCGTTCCCGAGATCCGAGGCGCCGACGGGTCGGGGTCGCAGCGGCTGTATTCCTTCCGCGACCTGTTGATGCTCAAGGTCATCAAGCGACTCATCGACGCGGGCATCTCCCTGCAGCAGATCCGGATCGCGATCGACCACCTGCGCGAGCGTGGCGTCCAGGACCTCACCCAGGTGACGCTCATGAGCGACGGCGTGTCGGTCTACGAATGCACGAGCGACCACGAGGTGATCGACCTGTTGCGCGGTGGGCAGGGCATGTTCGCCATCGCCCTCGGCGGCGTCTGGCGGGACATGGAAGGCACCCTGTCGGTGCTGCCCGGGCAGCGGGCCGCTCAGGCTCAGGAGCACCCCGACGACGAACTGGCCAGGCGACGCCGTCACCGAGCCGGCTGACCCCAGCGGAGCAACCCGCCCACCACGCACCCCGCCTCCAATCGGCGGGGTGTTGCCCTGTGGGAGCGGGCGGTGCTGTGGAGCCGGGGCGTGGTCGCAGGCCGCCGACAGCACGGTTGTATGGTGACTCCGGCGGGCGGGCGCGTGCCGCACACAATTCGATCACGTGGAGTGACAGATGGCTGATGGACGGGCAATCGGCGACGACGCGGGCTTCCTGGGGCGTCACCTCGGGCCCCGCGAGGACGACCGGGCGAGAATGCTCGACGCGCTCGGAGTGGCGTCGATGGCCGAACTGGCCGACCGGGCGATGCCTGCGGCGATCCGGCTGGATCGTGGCCTCCGCCTTCCGCCGGCCCTCACCGAGACCCAGCACCTGGAACGCATGCAGGAGTTGGCCGGGATGAATCGCCCCCTCCGGGCGATGATCGGGCTCGGCTACCACGGCACGGTCACCCCGCCGCTCATCCGTCGCCGGGTGCTCGAGAACCCGGCCTGGTACACGGCCTACACCCCTTACCAGCCCGAGATCAGCCAGGGACGCCTCGAGGCGCTGCTGAACTTCCAGACGATGATCAGCGATCTCACCGCGCTGGCGGTGTCCAACGCGAGCCTGCTCGACGAGGCCACCGCGGTGGCCGAGGCCATGGCGATCGCGCACCGAACCGCACCCAAGGGCGGCGGCGTCCTGGTCGACCCGCGGATCCTGCCGCAGACGCTGGCTGTGCTGCACACCCGCGCCGACGCGATCGGCGTCGAGGTGATCGTCGCCGACGACGACCTCGTGCACGCGCTGCAGACCCACGAGGCCAGCGCCGTGATCGTCCAGGTTCCGGGTGCCGACGGTACCCTGCGCGGTCCCGAGGAACTCGCCGCCATCGCCCGCACCGCGCACGACAACGGGGCCCTCGTGGTCGCCGCCGCCGACCTGCTCGCGCTCACACTCATCGTGCCGCCGGGGGAGTGGGGTGCCGACATCGCCGTCGGATCGGCCCAGCGCTTCGGCGTGCCCCTGTTCTACGGCGGGCCCCACGCCGGCTACATCGCGGTGCGGGCGGGGCTCGAGCGGTCGCTTCCCGGACGACTCGTCGGCGTCTCGGTCGACCGTCACGGAACTCCCAGCCTGCGGCTGGCCCTGCAAACGCGCGAACAGCACATCCGCCGCGAGAAGGCCACGTCGAACATCTGCACGGCGCAGGTGTTGCTGGCGGTGGTCGCCTCGATGTACGCCGTTTACCACGGTCCCGAGGGACTCGCCCGGATCGCGCGGCGACTGCACGAGCACGCCCGTGGCCTGGCCGGTGCCCTGCACGCGGCCGGCCTGACCCTGGCAGGTGACAGTTTCTTCGACACTGTCACCGTCCAGGTTCCCGACGCCGCAGCCGTGGTGTCGGCGGCCCACGACCGGGGGATCCACCTGCGTCTGGTCGACGCCACCCATGTCGGTGTGTCAGTGGGGGAGGACGCGACGCCCGGCGACATCGCCGCGGTCCTCGAGTCGTTCGGCGTGGCGGCGGCGGAGCCGTTCGGAGGGCTCGCGGGTCACGACCGCGGCTCCGCGTTCCTCACTCACCCGGTGTTCTCGGCCCACCGCAGTGAGACCCAGATGCTCCGGTACGTGCGCACGCTGTCCGACCGCGACTTCGCTCTCGACCGGGGGATGATCCCGCTCGGGTCGTGCACGATGAAGCTCAACGCCGCCTCGGAGCTCGAACCGATCAGCTACGCCGGGTTCGCCGACCTGCACCCGTTCGCCCCCGGGGACGATGCGCTGGGCTACGCGTGCCTCATCGACGAACTGGAACGGTGGCTGGTCGAGATCTCCGGGTACGACCGGGTGAGCCTGCAGCCGAACGCCGGCAGCCAGGGTGAATTCGCCGGCCTGCTGGCGATCCGCGCCTACCACGAGGCCAACGGCGAGCCGGACCGTGACGTCTGCCTGATCCCCTCGTCGGCCCACGGCACCAACGCGGCGTCCGCGGCGATGGCCGGCATGCGGGTCGTCGTCGTGGCCGCGGCCGCCGACGGTTCGGTCGATCTCGCCGACCTCGCCGACAAGATCGACAAGCACCGCGACCGGCTCGCCGCAATCATGGTGACCTACCCGAGCACTCACGGTGTGTTTGAGGAGGGCATCGTCGAGCTGTGCCGGATGGTGCACGCGGCCGGTGGCCAGGTCTACGTCGACGGCGCGAACATGAACGCGATGGTCGGACTCGCCCGTCCCGGCGACTTCGGCGCGGACGTCAGCCATCTGAACCTGCACAAGACGTTCGCGATCCCGCACGGTGGCGGTGGTCCCGGTGTCGGGCCGATCGGGGTCAAGGCCCACCTGGCCCCGTTCCTGCCCAACCACCCGCTCTCCGAGACGGCTGGGCCCGCGACCAGCCGCGGCCCCGTTGCCGCTTCACCGTGGGGGTCGGCGGGGGTGCTGCCGATCTCCCACGGCTACAGCGCGCTGATGGGCGCCGACGGGCTGCGGGAGGCCACCCTCACCGCGGTGCTCAACGCCAACTACATCGCCCACCGGCTCGCCGACCACTACCCGGTGTTGTACACGGGTCGCAACGGACTGATCGCCCACGAGTGCATCCTCGACCTGCGCCCGCTCACCAAGGCCACCGGGGTCACGGTCGACGACGTGGCCAAGCGGCTCATCGACTACGGTTTCCACGCCCCCACCGTGAGTTTCCCGGTGGCCGGCACGCTGATGGTCGAGCCCACCGAGAGCGAGGATCTCAGCGAGCTCGATCGGTTCTGTGACGCGATGATCGCCATCCGGGCAGAGATCGACGAGGTGGCCGCCGGACGGTGGCCCGCCGAGGACAACCCGCTGCACAACGCGCCCCACACGCTGCACGAGACAACCGGCGACGCCTGGGACCACCCGTACACGCGCGGGCAGGCCGGATTCCCCGCCGGACGCGCGTCGGGTCCGGTCGGGGCCGGCGTCCGTGACAAGTACTGGCCGGCGGTGGGCCGGATCGACGGAGCGCGAGGCGACCGCAACCTCGTGTGCACCTGCCTGCCGCCGGAGGCCTACGCGTCGGAATGACCGCCGCGTCCCCCGGCCGGTGGGTGAGGGACACGGGGGGCCGGCGGATGCAAACCTGCGCCGGGCCACGTCGGGGCAATATCCTCGGGTGAACCGGCGAGACGTCACGTTCCCGCCCGACAGCGCAGGAGCCGCGAAGGGAGTGTGATGATCGGACGTCTCTGGACCAAGATCAAGCGCACCCCATGGTCGGCCCACCTCTTGCGCGCCAACGACCGGTACAACAACCGGCTCGGCAACCAGTTGGCGGGCGGCATCACCTACTTCTCGGTGTTGACGATCATCCCGGTGCTCATGCTGATCTTCTCGGGGTTGGGCCTCACGCTCACCGTCATCCGGCCCGATTGGCTGCTGCGGTTCCGTGATGTGGCCATCGACACCGTCGGGTCCGTCGCGGGCGGCGCGAAGACGGTCAACCTCATCGAGCAGGCGCTCGGCAACTGGCGGGGGGTCGGGCTGGTCGCGCTCGTGTCCGCCTCGTATGCGGGATCGGGATGGATGGGTAACCTGCGGGGCGCCGTCCGCGCCCAGTGGCGTCCCGACTTCGACTGGAGCCCGCCGGGACGCAACTTCATCACCGAGCGCCTGGTCAACCTCGTCTACTTCGTCATTCTCATCGCCATGGTCAGCGTGAGCTTCCTGCTCACCACGCTCGGCTCACGCTTCGGCGACTGGATGGTCGGCCTGCTCGGGCTCACCGGCAACCCCGGGGCGTCGGCCGCCCTGCAGTTCGGCACCTCGGTCCTCGGCGTCCTCACCGGGTTCGTGCTGTTCTACTTCCTGTACGAAGTGCTGCCCCAGTACGAGGCCCCGCGGCGTCCCATGATCGTGGGATCCCTGACGGCGGCAATCGCGCTGGCCCTGCTGCAGTACCTCACGACCCTGCTGATCGCCCAGTTCTCCCGCAGCTTCGCCGCGCTCGTGTTCGGCAACATCATCATCGTCATGCTGTTCTTCAACCTGTTCGCACGCCTCACCCTGTTCGCGGCGGCGTGGATCGCCACCGCCTATCAGCCTGCGTTGCCCCGCAAGTACAACGAGACCGATGAGCTGCTGCGCGGCCGGCGCGGAGTGGTGACCGTGCCCGGCCATTGGGCGGCCGCCGACCTCGACAAGGAACGCATCCTCAACAAGAAGGCCAGAGCCCTGGCCCCCCAGACCGCGGCGCCGGTCCCCGGTGTTCCCGACGTGCCGGCGATGCCGGAGGCCGAGGACGTGATGGCCACGCCCACCGAGGTGATCCAGATCGAGGAACCGGGAGTGGACGCCAAACCGACGCGCATCCGGCGACGCAGTCAGGTTCCTTATCGCCCTCCGGAGAAGTGAGGCCTCACCTGGTCGGCACCGGATGTTGGGGGCCCCGGACACCTCTCGGCGTCCGGGGCCCCCAACCCGTGCGGCGATCGATCAGTGGGCGCCACCCGCCGCAGGAACCGGCGCGGGCTGGCCGATGGCCGCGACCATGTCGAGGTACCACTGCTGGGTGATGTCGAACGGCTTGCCGCCCTTGATCCGCTCGAACGCGATCACCGACAGCAGGTTCGCGTTCTCCTCGTCCTCACCGACGACCCCGGGGGTTCCGGCCAGTGCCGCGTCGACGGCCAGCTCGGTGCATGCGTGGATGAGGTCGAGATCCTGCTGGTTGGCTGCGGCCGACCGGCTGAAGTAGCCGGACTTCTGGACCATGACCTTCTCGGCCCCCAGCAGTTTGGCGAACTTCGAGGCGAACCAGGCGCCGGGGTTGATCTTGTCCAGCTTGACGTGGCCGAACGGGTCTCGGGGGACCTCCTCGCCGGCGCGTTCCATCTCGGCGATGATCGCGTCGAGGCCGGCGCCCTCCGAGAGGAAGATCGTCACATTCCCGACGGTGTCCATCACCGTACGCAGTCGCTCCGCCTCGCCGGCGATGTCAATGACCACCTCCGGCAGGTAGACCGCGTGCACGTCCCAGGCCTCACGCGACAGTCCGATCTCCGGGACCCAGGTCTGGGTGTCGAGCCAGTCGCGGTACTTCTGCGCTGTCGCGGCGGTGAGGTAACCGCAGTTGCGTCCCATGACCTCGTGCACGATCAGCATCCGCGAGGCGGAGTTGTGCTCGCCGACCACGTTGCGGGCGAACACCGCCCCCTGCTCGGCGGCGGTCCATGCCCCGAGCGACTGGCGGATCGGCACGATGTCGTTGTCGATCGTCTTCGGCAGTCCGACGACAGTCAGGCCGTAGTCGTGCTGGGCGAGGTAGGCGGCCAGGTCGGCGGCCGTGGTGTTCGTGTCGTCGCCACCGATGGTGTGCAGCACGTCGACCCCGTCGGCCACCAACCGGTCGGCCGCGACCTTCAGCGGGTCGTCGCCCTCGGCCACCAGTCCGCGCTTGACGAGGTCCTTCGCGTTGGTCAGCTTCACCCGCGAGTTGCCGATCGGCGACCCGCCGAAGCGGTGCAGCACGTCCGCGTGCGCGCGCACCTGCGGCGTGACGGTGATGTAGTCGCCCTGCAACAGGCCCTGGTAGCCGTGCTTGTAGGCGATGATCTCGACGTCGGGGGCCACCTGGGTGTACCGCTCGATGAGGCCACCGACGGCCGACGACAGGCACGGCGCGAACCCGCCCGCGGTGAGCAGCGCAACCTTCTTGACCATGGACAAACACTCCCTTTTCCACAGATTGACACTCCGGCACCGCCGGACGACCCAGCCCAGCCTAACGGTTGTGGATCACGGGGCGGGGTGAGCCCTCGGCGGTGCGAGACTTCGCCCATGGCGCTTCGTTGCCCCCCGCCCGGCCCCGTGGTCGTGCCCCACGTGCGGCGTCCCGGCCCGTCCGGCGACGACCGGGGGGTGAGTTTCACCACGCTGATCGTGGGCCTGGTGCCGATGCTCATCGTGCTGTGCGGACTTGTCGTCGACGGTGCCGCTCAGGCGTCGGCCGCGCGCGAGGCCGCCGTGATCGCCGCGCAGGCAGCCAGGTCGGGCGCGGACGCGGCCGCAGCGCTCGAACTCACGGGCGGTGACGGGTCGGGGCTGGCGGCGTCCACAGCTCGACGGGCGCTCGCCGACAAGGGCATCCACGGCGTCGTCGACGTGGCAGGGGGACGCCTGCATGTGCGGGTCGACGACGCGGTCGGCACGGTATTCCTCGGCATCATCGGCGTTCGAACGCTCCCGGTCGACGCCGAGGTGTGGGCCGAGCTCAAAAGTCGCTGAACGCCGGTAGCCTGGCATCGATGATTCCTGCAGTCGAACCCGGCGCGGCATCCCCGGCACCGCGCCCCCGCACGCGGCGCGCGGTGCTGATCGACCGCTGGCTGCGGGCCACCTGTGCGGCCCTGCTGATGCTGCTGGCCGCCTGGGAACTGGCCTCGATCCCGGTGAAGGCGTGGCTGCTGCCGCACGTGTCCCTGTCGAGCGTGCTCACCACCGATCCGATCGCCGAGGTCGGGCTCGGAGCGAAGGCGGCATTCAACCACCACCGCGCCGAGTGGCTGCCGCTCATCTGGCTGGTCACCACGGTCAGTACCATCAAGTGGCACCTCGTGGTGTTCTGGGCCGGCACCCTGTGGGGACGCGACGTGCTCACCCGCTGGAGCACCAATTCCTCGAGGCAGCGCCGGCTGCTGGCGCTCATCGAGCGGGTGGCCTCCCGGTGGCCCAGCGTCGCGATTCTGCTCACCTACGTGCTGATGCCGCTCTCGTCGGTGATCTATGCAACCCTCGGTGCCGCGAACGTGCCCTGGCGCACTCTCATCAAGGTCGACCTCGCCGGTGCGGCGTTGTCGACGTTCGCCTGGATCTACCTCGGGTTCTATCTGGGCCGGCCCGCACAAGAGGCACTGGCCCGCTATTCCAGCATCGCCACCTGGGTCGCGATCGTGTTGGCCGTCATCGTCGCCGCATGGGTTGTCTGGCGATACCGCACCCGCGACCTCCGCCGGATCAGAGCTGAGGTCGACGCGGAGGCACGCCCGGTCGTCGCCGCACGACTGGCCGAGGCCCGTCGCGAGAAGGGGCGTGCTCGCGCGGAGCGGGCCGCCGCTCGCGCCGCTCGCCGCGACGTGTCCGCCGGCCGCAGGCCCCGCAGTTCCTGATCGGAGACCGGGAGGTCGCCTACGATCGCGATATGGCTCGATACTTCGACGTTCACCCGGTCAACCCGCAGCCACGCGTGCTGTCCCAGGTGGCCGACATCATCTCCGGCGGCGGACTGGTGGCCTACCCGACCGACTCGGGATTTGCCCTCGGCGTCCGATTCGGAAACCGGGAGGGGCTCGAGCGCATCCGCAGGCTGCGTCACCTCGACGAAGGGCACCACTTCACCCTGGTGGTCGACGAGTTCGCCAAGCTCGGCGCGTTCGTCACGATGGACAACCGGATCTTCCGGGCGGTCAAGGCGGCCACCCCCGGCCAGTACACGTTCATCCTGCGCGCCACCAAGGAGGTGCCGCGCGCCATGGCGCATCCCAAGAAGCGCACCGTGGGCGTCCGGATCCCGCAGAACGTCACCGCCCTGGCGCTGCTCGCCACCCTGGGCGAGCCGCTCATGTCGTCGAGCCTGATCCTGCCGGGACAGGATCAGCCGCAGGTCGACGGGTGGACGGTCAAGGACACCCTCGATCACGAACTGGACGCCGTCCTCGACTCGGGTGACGCCGGCACCGAGCTCACCACCGTCGTCGACCTGAGCGGCGATGAGCCCGAGATTCTGCGCGTGGGGGCCGGCGACCCCAGCCCGTTCATCGACTAGGGTCGCCGCGGGACGTCAGTCGATGTCGTCGCCCGCCGGCAGGATCTTGGTGTTCGCCAGGTGCGCGTACCAGAGCGCGGAGTCCTTCGGGGTGCGCACCTGGGTCTCGTAGTCGACGTGGGTGATGCCGAACCTCTTCCCATAGCCCTCGGCCCACTCGAAGTTGTCCATCAGGCTCCACACGTAGTAACCGACGACGGGCGCGCCCTGCAACATCGCCCGGCGCACCGCGCTGATGTGACGGGTGAGGTAGTCGACCCGGCGGGAGTCGTGGCACCGCCCATCGACGACCGGATCGTCGTAGGCGCAGCCGTTCTCGGTGATCACGAGGGGCACGCCCGGGAATTCCGCGGCCATGTCGAGCAGCTGACGCTCCAGGCCGGACGGCTCGATCGGCCAGCCCATGTCGGTGGCGGGAAGATCACTCGCCACCGCCTTGACGTCGTCGACGCCGATGTTGGTCGTCGGGATCCACGAACCCTCGTATTCGAGGGCGAACGGCTTCACCTGCTTCACCCATGCGGGGGTGTACCAGTTGAGCCCGAGCACGTCGATCGGCTGGTGGATGGCCTCGAGGTCGCCGTCGCGGACGAATCCCCAATCGGTGTAGCGACGGGTGATCTCGAACAGCTCCGGCTCGTATCGGCCGAACATCACCGGGGAGGTGAACAGCCGGTTGTTCACGTGCCGGACCTTCTCGGCCACCTCGAGATCTCCCGGAGCGTCACTCGCGGGGATGACCGTCTGCAGGTTGAAGGTGATCGAGTACTTGGCGTCGGGCCGTTGGACCGATGACCGCAGCGCCTGCACCCCGAGTCCGTGCGCGAGGTTGAGGGTGTGCACGGACTGCAGCATGTCGAGCGGGTCCTGGCGTCCGGGGGCGTGGACGCCGATGCCGTAGCCGAGGTGCGCGGTGCACCACGGCTCGTTCAGCGTCGTCCACTGCTCGATCCGGTCGCCGAAGGCCTCACCACAGATGGCGGCGTACTCGGCGAAGCGTTCGGCGGTGTCGCGGTTCGGCCAGCCCCCTGCGTCCTCGAGCGCCTGGGGCAGGTCCCAGTGGTAGAGCGTGCAGGTGGGGGAGATGCCCCGCTCGAGCAACCCGTCGATGAGCCGGTTGTAGAAGTCGATGCCGGCCCGGTTCACCGGCCCCGATCCGCTGGGCTGGATGCGCGGCCAGGCGATCGAGAACCGGTACGCGTCGAGGTTGTAGCTCGCCATGAGGTCGAGGTCGCCCTCGAGGCGGTGGTAGTGGTCGTCGGCCACATCGCCGGTG
>DAIESZ010000111.1 GCA_027346035.1 Propionibacteriaceae bacterium | reverse complement strand
CTCAGTGTTTTTGACCTGTTTTCGGTTGGGATCGGCCCGTCGAGTTCGCACACGGTGGGTCCGATGCGGGCGGCGGTGATGTTTGCGGAGCGACTGCGCGCTGAGGGTGTTGTGGGGTCGGTGGCTCGGGTGCGGGCAGAGCTGTTCGGGTCGTTGGGTGCGACGGGTCATGGGCATGGGTCGGACAAGGCGGTGTTGTTGGGTTTGTCGGGGGAGCGGCCGGAGAGCTGTGACCCCTGGGCGGTGGGGCCGCGGTTGGAGCAGATCCGGCGGGACCACCGGGTGTCGCTGCTCGGGCAGCACGAGATCACGTTCGACGAGGACACCGACCTTGTCCTGCACCGCCGCAGGGCGTTGCCGCTGCATCCGAACGGGATGGTGTTCACGGCCTACGACGCTCTCGGCGAGGTCGTCTCGGAGCACACCTACTACTCGGTGGGTGGGGGGTTCGTGGTCGGTGAGGGGGCCGACGGTGAGACGCGGGTGGTGGCTGACACGACGCCGGTGGCGTATCCGTTCCGGACCGGGGATGAGCTGTTGGCGCATTGTCGGGTTACGGGCCTGTCGGTGGCGCGGGTGATGTTGGCGAACGAGCTGTCGTGGCGGTCTGAGCAGCAGGTGCGGGCGGGGCTGTTGCGGATCTGGGCGGTGATGCAGGAGTGCATCGACAGCGGCATCCGCAGTGAGGGGATCCTGCCGGGTGGCTTGAGGGTGCGGCGGCGGGCGCCGGAGCTGGCGCGCCGGCTGGGGTTGGAGGGTGGGAGCACGGATCCGTTGCGGGGGATGGACTGGATCACGTTGTATGCGTTGGCGGTCAATGAGGAGAACGCTGCGGGTGGTCGGGTGGTGACGGCGCCGACGAATGGGGCGGCGGGGATCATTCCGGCGGTGTTGCGGTATTACGTCGATTTCGTGCCGGGTGCGGACGAGGACGGGGTGGTCCGGTTCCTGCTCACGGCGGGGGCGGTGGGGGTGATCTACAAGGAGATGGCCTCGATCTCGGGGGCGGAGGTGGGTTGTCAGGGGGAGGTGGGTTCGGCGTGTTCGATGGCGGCGGCGGCGATGGCGGCGGTGTTGGGTGGGACGCCGGAGCAGGTGGAGAATGCGGCGGAGATCGGGATGGAGCACAACTTGGGCCTGACGTGTGACCCGGTGGGTGGGTTGGTGCAGATTCCGTGTATCGAGCGGAATGCGATCGCGTCGGTGAAGGCGATCACGGCGGCGCGCACGGCGTTGCGGGGGGATGGTTCGCATGTGGTCTCGCTTGACCAGGTGGTCAAGACGATGCGTGAGACGGGGGCGGACATGAAGGTCAAGTACAAGGAGACCTCCCGAGGCGGCCTGGCCGTCAACGTCATCGAGTGCTGACCGTCGCTCGGCCGCCTTCGCCCCTCAGCGGCCCGGCGGGCCCCTAACGTGGCGGAATGACCACTACACCCGTGCCATGGGAGCCGCCCGCTGCCGGCACCGAGACAGAGCACCTGCGCGCAGCGCTCGACCGACAGCGCTGGACCTTCCGGTGGAAGGCCTCCGGCCTCGACTCGGCGGGTCTGCAGGCTCGCGTCGGCACCTCGTCGCTCACCCTCGGCGGCCTGCTCAAGCACCTGGCCTTCGTCGAGAGCTACTACTTCACCCTCCGGCTGCGCGGCGGCGACCCCGGGCCACCCTGGAACGCCGTGGACTGGGGCGGCGAGCCCGACTGGGACTTCGCCTCGGCCGCGCATGACTCCCCCGACGCGCTCTACTCCCTCTGGGACGAAGCCGTCGCCCGCGCCCGGGAGCGGCTCGACGAGGCACTCGCCGAGGGCGGCCTCGACCAGCTGGTCGACCTGGGGTGGTCCGACGGTCGCCGCCCGAGCCTGCGTCGGGTCCTCTGCGACCTCATCGAGGAGTACGCCCGGCACACCGGCCACGCGGACCTGCTCCGCGAGTCGGTCGACGGCCTCGTGGGCGAGGACCCCCCGGAGGACTGGCGACCCTGATCGCACGCGGTCGGTCAGGCGACGACCGGGATCGGCTGCTTGGGCAGCTTCTTGACCTTCGCGCGCCGACGCCGACGCTCGGGGATCATCGAGCGCATCTCCTCGAGCTTGCCGAAGCACAACAGGCGGTCCTCTGCTTCCAGGCGGTGCCCCCGCCGGGGATTGGGGATGACGATGGTGCCGCGGTGCAAGGTCAGCACGGTGATGTCCCGCTCGTCGAGGCCCGACTCGCCGATCGTGGTGCCGACAAGGTCGGCCCCGGCGTGCACCACTAGCTCGGCCACGCCGTAGCCGGTCGACACGGTCAACCGCTGGCGCACGTCGATCTCGGGGAAGGCCACCTGGTTGCCGATGTAGTCGATGATCGCTCCCGCCACGTCGAGCTTCGTCGCCGTCTCGATCCCCTCGAGCCCGGGTGAGGAGTTGACCTCCATGACGAGCGGGCCCTCGTTGCCCTCGAGCATGTCGACCCCGGCGACGCGCAGCCCCATGATCTGCGCCGACCGCACCGCTGCCTCCTCGAAGTCCGGGCTCAGCTCGACCGGCTCGACCCGGCCGCCGCGGTGGACGTTGGAGCGGAACTCGTCGCCGTTGGCCCGGCGTCGCATCGCCGCCACCACCCGGTCGCCCACGACCAGTGCGCGGATGTCTCGCCCTTTGCTCTCCTCGATGAAGCTCTGGATGAGGACGTTCTGCTTCGTGCTCTGCAGAGTCTCGATGATCGCCTCCGCGACCTTGACCTCCGGGGCCAGGATGACTCCGATCCCCTGGGTGCCCTCGAGGAGCTTGATGACGACCGGCGCCCCGCCCACCCGCTCGATCGCCGGGCGCACGTCGGCCCGGTTGCGCACGAACGTCGTGGCCGGCATACCGATCTGGTGTCGGGAGAGGATCTGGTTGGCCCGGAGCTTGTCACGGGAGTTCGCGATGCCGTTGGCGGTGTTGGGCGTGTAGACGTCCATCTGCTCGAACTGGCGCACCACCGCGGTGCCGAAGTACGTGATGGAGCTGCCGATCCGCGGCAGGATCGCGTCATAGTCCGACAGCTGCCGACCTCGGAACTGCAGGTCCGGGTCGGGCCCGGTGAGGTCGATGGCGAAGCGCAGCGTGTTGAGGACCTTGACGTCATGGCCCCGGCTCTCGGCCGCCGCTCGGAGGCGTTGCGTGGAGTAGGAGCGCGGCGCGCGCGACAGGATGGCGAGTTTCATGGGAAGGCCTGCGAGGATGGTGGGGTGTCCGGGCTGCCCCATTCAAGCACCATCGCGGGCTGGAGGGAGTGGGTGAGCCTGCCCACCATCGAGGTGCCCTGGGTGAAGGCCAAGCTCGACACCGGTGCGCGCTCGTCCTCCCTGCACGCCTTCGAGCTGATGGAGCTGGATCGCGGTGGCGTCCCGTGGGTGCGCTTCTCCGTCCACCCCTGGCAGCGGTCCGCCGAGGACGCGAAGGTCGTCGAACTGCCGGTGCATGACCGCCGGCACGTGCGCAGCTCGTCGGGCCACGCCGAGGAGCGTCCTGTCGTCCTGCTCGACCTCGTCCTCGTCGGCTGTCGCTTCCGGGCCGAGGTGTCCCTGACCAACCGCGACGAGATGGGCTTCCGCATGCTCGTCGGTCGCGAGGCGCTCCGTCAAGGGCTCGTGGTCGACTCGAGCCGGTCGTACGTCGGGGGCCGGCCGTCGAGGCTCGTGCGCCGCCGCAACCGGGGCTGCTGATGGCGCGGGAGTCGTTCGCCATCGGCACCGTGCGGGTGCGGCCCGGCAGGAGCCGCGAGGTCGGGCTGCCCATCACCCGGCTCGTGACCGGCGGTGACGTGAGCCTGCCGGTGCGGGTCATCCACGGCCGCGATGAGGGTCCGGCGGTGTGGCTCAGCGCCGCGATCCACGGCGACGAGGTCGTCGGCGTCGAGGTCATCCGTCGGGTGCTCGCCCGCCTCTCGGCAGTGGAGGTCCGGGGGACACTCATCGCGATCCCCGTCGTCAACGTCCTCGGCTTCATGGCCGGTGACCGCTACCTGCCAGACCGGCGCGACCTCAACCGGTCCTTCCCAGGGTCCGCCCGGGGCTCTCTCGCCAGCCGGCTCGCCCATCAGGTCATGACCGAGGTCGTCGCGAAGTGCGACATCGGCATCGACCTGCATACCGGCGCCGACGGCCGGACGAACCTCCCGCAGATCCGGGCCGACCTCGACGACGCGCGGACCCGTGACCTCGCGGAGGCGTTCGGCGCCCCGGTGATCTATCACGCGAAGCTGCGTGACGGATCCCTGCGCTCGGCAGCGCGCGACCACGGCGCAACGGTCCTGCTCTACGAGGGCGGGGAGTCGTGGAGATTCGACGAGTGGGCCATCGAAGCCGGGGTCTCCGGGGTGCGCAGAGTGCTCGCCCACCTGGGGATGACCGAACCGGTGGACGAGGTGTCCGTGCCGCCGAGCCTGGTGTGCCGATCGAGTGCCTGGGTGCGCGCGCCCGGCACGGGGATCCTTCGGATGGAAGCCTCCCTGGGGCAGCGCGTTCTGCCCGGTGACCGGCTCGGCGCGCTGTCCGACTCCTTCGGCAAGCGGCCGCGCGTCGTGCGGGCCGACCGGGCCGGCATCGTCATCGGCCGCACCGAGGCTCCGGTGGTCAACCGCGGGGACGCCGTCGTCCACATCGGCTCCGTGGAGGCCCAGCCGCCAGAGGACCACCCACTCGACTGACCCGGTGGCTCTAGCCTCAGCCCGTGGGCCACTCGTCGCGAAGGATGGCATAGGTGTAGCCGTCGACCCACCCCAGCCGCGCATGCCAGGAGTCGCGGATGCCGTGCTGCTCGCGGCGCATCCCCAGCTTCTCCATCACCTTCCACGACGCGATGTTGCCTGCGAAGCAGCCGGCGGTCACGCGGTGGAGGCGGAGCTCGGTGAACGCCACGTCGAGAAGGGCCCGCGCGATCTCGGTCGCGTAGCCACGGCCGGAGTGCGAGGGGTCGACGGTGTAGCCCAGCACCCCCTCGGACACGCGCCACGCGTCCCCGTCGGCCTGGCCCATCCCGTCGCGCACCTCCAGCGAGCCGGTGGCGACCGCCACACCGTCGAGGTCGGCCACCACGGAATGGTCGAGCGGATCGGCGACGGCATCCAGCCAGACCCGCCGGAAGGCAATCGGGTCGACCGTCGTGTGCAGGAGCCACTTGGTGACCTGCGGCTGGCCGCGCCACGTGAGGACCTGGTCGATGTCGGCGTTCGTCGGGGGACGAAGCTGGAGTGGGCCCGCCGGGCGCGGCCATCTCACCTCGGAGGTCGTCATCTCGCCTGACTAGCACACTGACGTGGCAATGGCACGGCGACTCGGCCGTCGGCCGGAGGTGCGGGCGGCGCGATGTGCCGTGAGCCACCCGGCACTCCCGCCACGATCGGCCGGCATCGTCGTTACGATCGTGGAGTGCCCAGACTCGTGCTCACCGTCATCGGCGACGACCGTGCAGGTCTCGTCAACGCCCTAGCCGACGTCGTCTCGGCGCATGACGGCAACTGGGAGGACAGCCAGCTCGCCGAGCTGGCCGGCAAGTTCGCCGGCATCGTCGTGGTCGGCGTCTCCGCCGACCGGAGCGACGCGCTCGTGTCGGCCCTGCACGAGCTCGACGGCCTGCTCGAGGTCTCGGTGCACACCGGGTCGGAGGAGCGCCGGGCGCAGGCCGGGTCCCGGGCCCTCACGGTCGACCTCATCGGCAACGACAGTCCGGGAATCGTGCGGGAGGTCTCCGCCGTCCTCAGCCGGCACGGCCTCAGCATTGAGACGATGGAGACCCAGACCCGAGATGCGCCGATGGCCGGGGGCCGCCTCTTCGAGGCGCACGTCGAGATGCAGGTGCCCCCTTCGTCCGACCTCACAGCGCTGCGCGCCGACCTCGAGAAGCTCGCGGCGGAGCTCATGGTCGAGGTCACGCTCGCGCCGCCCCAGACGGCCTGAGGCGGGCCGCCAGATGTCCGAATGCCGCTCGGCCGGGCCCGCCGCATACCTTCCGGTGCGGAGGCCGGGTGCACCGAGCCGCCTGCGAGAGCGGGCCGGTGTGAGGTCCGCATGAGCCGCCCGGGCCTCGGCCTGGTGAAGGTGCGCGGACGGTCCATGGAGCCGACGCTGCACTCGGGCGACCGGCTGGTCGTCCTCCGCGGGGCGCGTCCTCGGGTGGGGTCGATCGCCGTCGTGCGCCTGCCCGCTGACCGGGACGGCGTGCCTCGCCCGCTGGCGATCAAGCGGGTCACCCGCCTCGACCCGGCAGACCCGACGCGGTTCTGGGTGGAGGCAGACAACCAGTCCGCGTCCGGTGTCGTCGACTCCTGGACCCTGGGGCAGGGGCTCCCGAGGTGGGACATTCGGGCCGTCGTCCTGTTTCGTGTCCCCAGCCGGCCGGTCGTCGGGGTGCACGGGCCAAGGGCCCTGTGGCGCAGGCTGCGCAAGCGCGGAGCGGGACCTCGAGGATCCAGCTAGGCCCCACGGGCCGGGTGTTCAGGCCGGCGCGGGGACGGGTAGGTTTGAACCGGCAGTGATCGTCCTACTCAGCAGAAGGGATCCGCATGCTCTCCCGTTTCTTCACCGCCGTCGAGGTCAGCGCCCACTGCGACCTGCCCTGCGGCGTCTACGACCCCGCCCAGGCCCGCATCGAAGCCGAGTCCATCAAGGCGATCATCGCCAAGGTGGCCGACAACGACGACCCGGACTTCCGGGTCCGCGCCGCCATCATCAAGGAGGAGCGCTCCGAGCTGGTCAAGCACCACCTGTGGGTGCTCTGGACCGACTACTTCAAGCCTCCGCACTTCGAGAAGTACCCCCAGCTGCACACCCTCTTCAACGAGGCGACCAAGCTGGCCGGGGCCTCGGGCACCAAGGGCACCTTCGACGCGGCGAAGGCCGACGAGCTGC
>DAIESZ010000097.1 GCA_027346035.1 Propionibacteriaceae bacterium | reverse complement strand
GGTCTCGAACAAGCTCTCCTCCTGGAGGACCCGGTATACCTGGATCGCCGCACAGGCCACAAGGATCAGAGCCTTCTCCCAACTCGGCCCCACAAGCACCGCCCCGAGCAAGGAGACGAATTCGCCTACGTACAGAGGGTGCCGGATGACGCGGTAAGGGCCGGTACGAACCAGCGTCCGCACCTGGGGGGCGACGCCGAAGCTGCGCCGGAGGGTTCCGAGCGAATACAGGGCGAAGCCCAAGCCCAGCACCTGAAGGACCACGCCAACGGCGGCGAGAGGAGCCCATACGGGGGAGCTGCTGACGAATGGCAACAGCAGCGGGGCGAATGTTCCGGCGTAGGCGGCAATGCGGGGCAGGATTCCCTTGCTCTTGGCCTTGGCGGCTCCGCGCGCGAGCAACATCGCGACGGCCATGACATAGAAGAGGACGAGGAGAATCCGATAGCACAGAGTGAGCGTTCCGACGAGGCCGCCCGTCGTGTGTGATCCTCTGAACAGGCCGAGCGTCGAGAAGACCAGCATCAGCGAGATGACGGGCGCTAGGAATAGCCGCTCCAGATCGATCGATGTGAACTGGTCTTTCAGCCGCACGAGACGACCGCCTTTCTGGATCCCCCGATATTGGTCGCCGTGGAGCCGAGAGTTAAGAGGCAGGCCTGGGCAGCCTGTTGGTTATCAGGCCGTGAGGCCCGATTCTGCCAGAGCTAGGGGGCTTGGGGAACGTGACACCTTGCCCTTGCCGTAAGCAGGCTGAGGAGGTTCACCAACGAAGAAGCCGAAACTGCAGGCGATCTGGGCCAGACGTCGCAGTGGAGGCCGAAAGTAGCCCGATCGGCTGCAGATCGGGCACCGGCGGTCATCCGGGGGCCGGTGTCCCTCAGGCGTCGGGGGGCAGGGGAGCGGCCGTGACGGCGTCCTCGATCACTCGGCGCAGGTAGTCGGGGTCGGAGTTTCGGGAGGCGCCGACCGCGAGGCCCAGGACGAACGCGGTCACGGGGGCCATCGGGCGGGCCCCGGCGTGGGCGACCTCGCGGGTGAGTGCGAGCACGGCGTCCTCGTCGACGACGGCCGGGTCGATGTCGACGGCTCGGCAGGCGGCCTCGATGAACGGACGCCACTGGCTGCGGTCCTCGGGTTCGCGCATGCGGTTCTGCCTCCTCAGATGGGCGTTCCAGCGGGCGTGATCGGCCCAGGTGTCGAGATCGTCGGTGATCCCGGCGGCCGGGCTGACCAGCCGGAGGGACAGGGGGGCGAGCAGCCCGCGCACGGACCGGTTGCGGGGATCACCGTACGCGGCGACGGCCCGGTGCAGGGCGTCGGTGCGGTACAGCGCGAGCAGCCACTGGGGACTGCCGTCGCGCCCGGCGGCGCAGCACCCGTCGGTGCCGGCATCCGCGGTGGACGCCGCGTCGAGCAGGTCCGGCACGACGCCGGTGGCGTCGGGCAGGTCGCATGCGAGCACGAGGGTCCACGGCGCGTGCCGGTCGATCGCCGCCAGGCCCGCGGCGAGCCCGGCGGCCGGACCCGTTCCGGGCGGATCCTCGATCGTGAGCAGGACGCCGTCGGGTACCTCGACGTCTCCCACGACCACCCGAACTCGGGCGTGGTCAGCGGCGTCGAGAACCCGGTCGAGCAGCCGGATGCCGCCGACCAGCAGTTCGGCCTTGCTCACCCCACCCAGGCGTGAACCGCGTCCCCCGGCGAGCACGACCGCGTCGAAGACCGGGGCCGCGCTCACGCGAGACCCCGCACGAGCAGGCGATCACCGGGGTTGACCTCGGTGACGTCCTCGGGCACCATCGCCAGGGAATCGGCCAGGGCCAGCGCGCTGACGAGGTGGGACGCCGACCCGCGCCGGTGGGTGGGCTGCACGGTGAGTTGGCCCGCGTCGGTGATCGAGGTGGTGACGGGCACGAGCTGGCGGCGTCCGGCGGGGGAGGGCCAGCCCGCCGCGGTGACGGCGGACAGCCACGGCCGCTCGGCGCGACCCAGCATGCGTCCGATCAGGGCTCGCACGAACATCTCGTAGCTGATCGCCGCGCTCATCGGGTTTCCGGGCAGCGCAACCACCGGTGTCGCGCGCCAGTGGGCGAAGCCCTGCGGCTTACCGGGTTGCACCCGCACGTGCCGGAACTGGCCACCGGCGCGCTCGGTGAGCACGATCCGCGCCACGTCGTGATCGCCGACGCTCACCCCGCCCGCGAGCACGATGAGGTCGACATCGCCGGTGGCGTCCAGCCCTCGAGCGAACGCGTCGGGGTCGTCGGGCAGCACGCCCAGTCGCAGCACCTCGGCGCCGTCGCGCGCGAGGGATGCCGCGAGATGGCGACCGTTGGACTCGAAGATCTGTCCCCGGCCGAGCTGGCCTCCCGGGGCGACCAGTTCGTCACCGGTGGCGGCCACCGCCACTCGGGGACGCCGGCTCACCGTCACCTCGGCCAGGCCGCAGGCGGCGACCAGGCCGATCGCGGCGGGATCGAGCAGATGGCCCGCGTCGAGTACCCGCTGGCCCGGCGCGAGATCCTCTCCGGCACGGCGGATGTGCGTGCCACCGGCCGGCACCTCGTCGATCCTGACGCCGCCCGGCAGTTCCGTGACCAGTTCTCGGGGGATCACCGCCTCGGCGTCCGTGGGCACCGGCGCGCCGGTCATGATCCGCACGCACTCGCCCGCGCCGAAGCGGGGGTCCGCGCCGCTGCCGGCGGCCACCTCGGCCACCTCGCGCAGCACCGCGCCCGGACGGAGATCGTCGTGGCGCACGGCGAAGCCGTCCATCGCGGAATTGTCGAACGCCGGCACCGCTCCGCGGCTCGCCACCGACGTGGCCAGGGTGCGGCCCAGCGCGGCGTCCAGCCGGCAGGATTCGCCGGGCAGTGGTTCCACCAGCGCCAGCAGTTCGTCGAGGTACTGCTCGACAGACAGGACGGGCCGCATCAGTGGGTGCGGCCGGTCGAGAGAGTCGTTCGCGTCACCTCGGCCGCCTGACGCGAACTGCTCATGCCCGGGGACGCTCGTAGGCGGGGAAGGTGGTGCTCGTCGTCATGGTGACGCGGCAGTTGATGCCGTCTCTGGTGACGTGCAGCTGGACATCGGGGTCTTCCTCGCCGAGACAGCGGAGGGTTTCCCGGATGATCCCCCGGTGCAGCGCACAGACGACACTCGGGCGTTCGGTGGTGAGGTCGCGAATGGGACAGGTGCCGAGGTTCATGTCGGCCGTGTGCCCGGCATCGGTCGAGGTGATGGCGGGCTCGAAACCCCAGCTCTGCAGGAGGTCGACAACCGGCCCCACCTTGGCGAGCCACTGACCGGGACTCGTGGCCCGGCCATGGCCGACCCCGTCGGGTAGCAGCGAGTCAACCTCGCGGTTGACCCAGCCGGCCGCGACCGCGTCGGCAGAACCTCCCGTCTCGACCATCTCGAGCAGCAGCTTGGCCGTGACCCGGTAGGCATCCAACCGATCGACGCCTCCCCGGGTCGACTTCGTGACGCCGTAGTAGCGGCTGGGACGCCCGACGCCCGACCGCTCATCGTGGTAGGCGACGAGTCCACCCGCGACGAGTTGGTCGAGGTGGAACCGGATGGTGGTGACATGGCGCCCCAGCCGTTCGGCCAGGTGGGCCGCTGTGAGGCCACGCTCGCGAGTGTGCGGCTCATCGGTTGTGGGGGCGTATGGCAGATGCTCGAGGAGTTCGACGATCTCTCTCCTGGGCGCCGACGCGAGCAACCCCGAGGGGGACGGATCGGCCGCGGTGTTCGTGGGGGCAGAGCGTTCTGGAACGAGTGTCGCAGACCCCACCCCACGCATGCTGGTGTCCTTCGCTGCATTGGAACTATCGCTATCCACCATATTCCTGCCCACCCTCATGTCTGTGTTGGCTTGCCGCAGGAATCGTGACGGCGCTGCTGCAAGGGGAGGCTCGACCGTGCGAGGACGATTCGGATCAATCCTACACGGCGTAGTTGTTGCTGGGAAGGGTGGGCGCGGGTAATTGGCGACGTGATGGGGGCACGGCTGAGGACAATTGGCGGATCGGATTCCGGAGAACCCCGACCTCGCCGGGTCCTGCTCCGCCGTGGCGATGTCCGCCACGGAGTCGATGGTGCCGACCGTCAATGGGTCAGTCGACGCCGGACTCCATCGCCGCGTGGTCGAGCGACTCCTCCTCCTCGTCGGTCACCCGACCGAGGGACGGGATGCGTCCGGCCTGGCCCGGGGTGAGCTGGCCGACGAGCTGCGCGTGAGCGCCGCCGAGCTGGCCCTGGCTGGCGTAGATCTCGAGCTTCTCGCGCGAGTCGGCGATGTCGAGGTTGCGCATGGTGAGCTGGCCGATGCGGTCGGTCGGGCCGAACGCCGCGTCCTCCACCCGTTCCATCGACAACCGGTCGGGGTGGTAGCTGAGATGGGGCCCGTTGGTGTTGAGGATCGAGTAGTCGTCACCGCGGCGCAGGCGCAGGGTCACCTCGCCGGTGACCACCGAGGCCACCCAGCGGGTGATCGACTCGCGCAGCATGAGGCTCTGCGGGTCGAGCCAGCGTCCTTCGTAGAGCAGCCGGCCGAGTCGCAGGCCCTCGGCGTGGTAGTTGGCCAGGGTGTCCTCGTTGTGGATCGCGTTGAGCAGTCGCTCGTAGGCGATGAACAGCAGCGCCATGCCCGGTGCCTCGTAGATACCGCGGCTCTTGGCCTCGATGATCCGGTTCTCGATCTGATCGCTCATGCCCAGCCCGTGGCGGCCGCCGATGGCGTTGGCCTCCATGACCAGGTCGACCGGGGAGTCGAAGCTCTTGCCGTTGATCGACACCGGCCGCCCGCCCTTGAACACCACCCGGACATCCTCGGTGTCGATGCGCACGCTCGGATCCCAGAACTTCACGCCCATGATCGGCTCGACGGTCTCGAGGCTGATGTTGAGGTGCTCGAGGGTCTTGGCCTCGTGGGTGGCGCCCCAGATGTTGGCGTCGGTCGAGTAGGCCTTCTCCTGCGAGTCGCGGTAGGGCAGGTCGCGCTGGATGAGCCAGGCGCTCATCTCGTGTCGCCCGCCGAGTTCGGTGACGAACGCCTCGTCGAGCCACGGCTTGTAGATGCGCAATTGTGGGTTGGCCATCAACCCGTACCGGTAGAAGCGCTCGATGTCGTTGCCCTTGAAGGTGGAGCCATCGCCCCAGACGTTGACGTCGTCCTCCTGCATCGAGCGCACGAGCAGCGTGCCGGTGACGGCGCGACCGATCGGGGTGGTGTTGAAGTACGCCCTGCCGCCGGAGCGGATGTGGAACGCGCCGCACGCGAGAGCGCTGAGGCCCTCCTCGACCAGCGACTCGCGGCAGTCGACCAGCCGGGAGATCTCGGCGCCGTACTGCATCGCGCGGCTCGGCACCGAGTCGATGTCGGGCTCGTCGTACTGGCCGATGTCGGCGGTGTAGGTGCAGGGGACGGCGCCCTTCTCACGCATCCAGGCGACCGCGACGGAGGTATCGAGGCCACCGGAGAACGCGAGTCCGACGCGCTCGCCGACGGGCAGGGAATTCAGGACCTTGGACACCCGGACAGCGTACCGCATAGTTATTGGTGAACGCGAATAAGTATGCGGGTCGGGCCGATGGGCCCGACCCGCTCGCCCCGAGCCGGGATCAGGCCGGCTGGACGCTCCACGCGGGCGGCTCGTCGCGTCCGGCGTCCTCGTCGGCCTGCGCGGCGTCGGCGGTGGCCTGGACGATGCCCGCCGCGTGGTGCACGGGAGCGTAGACCGTGTAGACCTTGAGCGGCTCGTCGCCGGTGTTGATGACGTCGTGCCAGGTGCCGGCCGGAACCTGGATGCTCCAGCCGTCGCCGACCTCACGCTGATATGACAGGTCGTCCTTGGCCGGTCCCATGGTGACCCGTCCCCGGCCTGCATCGATGCGCAGGAACTGGTCGGTTTCGGGGTGCACTTCGAGCCCGATCGACGACCCGACCGGGATCGACATGAGCGTGACCTGAAGATATTTCCCGCTCCACGCGACGGTGCGGTAGCTCGTGTTCTCGACCGTGGCCCGCTCGATGTCGAAGCTGTTCGGCTGTGGTCCGTTGTCCGTGATGTCCATCTCGGCCCTTCCGTGGTCGCACCCGACGATGGCCACCACAGGGGGACGCCGTCGCCGGGGTTTCCCTCCACACTATTCCCGCAGCGGCCCGCACCTCCGGCGTCAGGCCAGCCGCAGCCGACGCAGCGTCCGCACGAGCAGCAGCGCCGCCGCGGCCATTGCGCCCAGGCCGCCGGTGAGCACGAACCCGGCGGGCCAGCCGTGCGCGTCCA
Organism: Propionibacteriaceae bacterium; assembly: GCA_027346035.1. GTDB lineage: Bacteria > Actinomycetota > Actinomycetes > Propionibacteriales > Propionibacteriaceae > JAJYQH01. The sequence goes on along the minus strand of DAIESZ010000097.1, from coordinate 2,256 downwards.
TGATCGAGCCGACCAGCGGGGGCGCGACTGCGACCCCGGCGCTGAGAGCCGCGCCGTGCCAGCCCATCGCCTGCCCGAGGAACCGCTCGGGCACCTGGCGGCTGATCAGTTCGGCGCTGGCCGCGAGCGTCGGCGCGCAGAACAGCCCGGTGACACCGAGCAGCACGGCGAAGCTGACGAGGTTGCCGGCGAGTGCCAGAGGGACGGTCGTCGCGCCGAGCAGGGCGAGCAGCCACACGACCGGGATGGGACGCGGCAACGCGCCGTGAATGGTCCCGCCGATCGCCGAGCCCAGGCCCCAGATGGCGAGTTGCCAGCCGATCGCCTCGGGGTGGCCCAGGGTTCGCAGTCCCGCCACGGTGGACAGGTCGGTGCCGCCCAGCACGAAGCCCGCCCCGACCACCGCAGCGACCAGCGCCAGCAGCCCCGGCGACAGCCAGGTCAGGGGCGAGCTGCCGGCCATCGCCTGGCGGCTGGCTCCGGCCGCGAGATCGAGGGCGGCCTGTTCCTGCGGATTGACGTTCGCCGGGGTCGGCTCGGCCGGCGTTCGGGTGATCGGCGGATTGAGCCAAATGAGGGCGGCCGACCCGATGACCCACGCGGCCCCGAAGATCCACAGGGCCAGGCGGGTGTCGAATCGGGTGGCGGCGATCACCCCGAGCGTGGGCCCGGCCATGTAGCAGAACTCGACGACCACGGAATCGAGCGACATCGCCGTGCGCCGCAGATCGTCGGGTGCATTGGCCACCATCACCTGGCGCAGCACCGAGAACGTCGGGAACGACATGAGCCCCAGGGGCACCATGACCACCAGCAGCCACCAGTAGCTCATCACGGGGGCGAGGGCGATGCAGATGCTCACGATGACGAGCGAAGGGAGCATCGTGCGCCGCAGTCCGAGCGTGTCGAGCAGGTGCCCGCGCCAGGGACTCGAGATCGTGGCCGCGATGGTGAACACCGCCGCGACCAGGCCCGCGGCCGAGTATCGCGGGTCGAGCCGTTGGACGATGTGCAGTGTCAGGAGCACACTGATCGCGAAGTTGGGAATCCGCGACAACGCGCCGACCAGCATCGCGTGCCGGATCGGTGCGATGCGCAGCACGGCGAGGTAGGGCCTCAGGACACCCTGTCCGGACGCGGACACGGGGCAGCCTCGATTCTCGGGTCGTGGGTGGCGTGGCGTGGCGTGGGCCGAGGCCGGTCGCCTCCGGGCGGCCGGCGACTGGGGCCACCCCGGCACTTTAGTGCGTCGGTGCGACCAACGCGATCTTGCCGGAACTGTCGCCGGACCCCAGCAACTCGTGCGCCGCCGCGGCGTCCGCCATGGCGATCCGGGTGACTGGCGGCGGCTGGATGCGCCCGCTCTCGTAGAGGGGCCAGACCGACGCCGCGACGTCGGCGCAGATCGCGGTCTTCTGGGAGAGGGGCCTGGCGCGCAGCCCGGTCGCGGTGACCGTAGCGCGCTTGGCCATCAGGGTTGCGATGTTCAGCGTGCCCGTGACACCCCCTTGCATGCCGATGATGCACAGGCGACCGTCCATCGCCAGCGAGGCCAGGTTGGACTCGAGGTACTTGGCCCCCATCACGTCGAGGATCACGTCGGCGCCGCTCCCGTCGGTCGCCTGCCGCAGTCCGGCGACCCAGTCGTCGTGGTAATCGAGCACGATGGCGGCGCCGAGCGAGCGGCACATCTCACGCTTGGCGGGGCTGCCGGCGGTGGCAGCGACCCGGCAGCCGAGTCCACGGGCGTACTGGATGGCGAACTGACCGATGCCCCCGGCGCCGCCGTGCACGAGCAGCGTCTCCCCGCCGGTGAGGTGCACGTGACGCATGTTCGAGTGCACGGTCGCAGCGACCTCGACGAGCGCGGCCGCCGTGACCGCATCGATTCCCTCGGGGGGCCGCATCACCTGACCGGCCGGGGCCACGAAGAACTCCGCGTAGCCGCCTCCGGCCAGCAGCGCGACCACCTCGTCGCCCGGTTGCCAGGTCGTGACTCCTGCCCCGACGCGCTCCACGATGCCCGAGGCCTCGAGCCCCATGATGTCGGTGATGCCCGGCGGCGGGGGGTAGTGGCCTTGGCGTTGAAGGAGGTCGGCCCGGTTGACGCCGGCGGCGGTGGTGCGGACGAGTACCTCGCCGTGCCCCGGCTCGGGCGTGGGCACCTCGCTCCAGCGCATGTTCTCCGGACCGCCCGGCTCGGGCACAGTGATCGCGTACATGGTGACCAGACTATTCACCGGTGGGAACGACGCG
>DAIESZ010000202.1 GCA_027346035.1 Propionibacteriaceae bacterium | reverse complement strand
GGATGCTGTGCTTCATGCTGGAGGGTCCTTCCGAATCGACTGGTGGCCGCGGTCGCGGCGTCTGGCACCGGGGCGGTCTCCGTGAGGGGTGGACCGGTGATGTGCCTGCCGATGCAGCCGGATCGGACGCTCGTCCGGGGCCCGCGCTGCGACCGGCTATTCAGTTGATGGAAGGACCGTACGCGATACCTGAGAGATTCTCAAACTGCAATCACATATTTCTCAGATTCCGGGTGTCGGGGGGCGGGCGGATGTCGCCGGTCCGGCGACATCCGGAGGGAGTCCCGGCAGTCTGACCGCGGGCTGCGGGAGCGCCGGGGCGGGGGCGAACCGGGGGGAATGGAGCCCCTGAGAACGCAAGACACCGCCCGGTGACGATCCGAGGAGCGTCACCGGGCGGTGGAGTAACAGGACGCCGCAGCGTCCCGGTGATCGTCAGAGATACTCGTTGAGCACCTTGAGCAGGGCTCCCTTGCTGCGGGCGCCCTGGATGGACTTGACGACGCGACCCCCGACGAACACCTGCAGCGTCGGCAGGGCGAGGATGCCCTGCTCGGTGGGGGTGCGCGGGTTGGTGTTGGTGTCGAGCTTGACGAAGTCCATCTTGTCGCCGTGCTCGCGGGCCAGCTCGTCGATGATCGGGGAGATCTGCTTGCAGGGTGCACACCAGTCGGCCCAGTAGTCGACAAGGGTCGGCTTCGGGTTCATCACGACCCGATCGACGAAATCGGAGTCGGTGACCTCAGTGACTTCGGACATGGCTCATATCTCCTTGCTGGGTGCGGGCGACCCGTTCATTATCGCTGGCGGGGCCGCACGACCCAAGCCCGGCCGGATGGTCAACGGACCGGCGGCTGGGCCTCGTCGTGCAGCTCGGCCAGGAAACGCTCGGCGTCCAGCGCCGCGCGGCAGCCGGACCCGGCCGCGGTGATGGCCTGCCGGTACGTGTGGTCGACGAGGTCGCCACAGGCGAAGACACCGCGCAGATTCGTGCGGGTGGAGTCGCCGTCGACGATGACGTAGCCACTGTCGTCGAGGTGCACCTGACCGACGAGCAGTTCGCTGCGCGGGATGTGACCGATCGCCTCGAAGAGTCCCTGCACCGTCAGTTCGCGGGTCTCGCCCGTGCGCACATCGCGCAGCGTCAGCGACTCGAGGGTCTTCGCGCCGCTCATGCCGACGATCTCGCTGTGCCAGGCCGGGGTGATCTTCGGATCGCGCTCGACTCGCGCCGCCATGATCTTGGACGCGCGCAGCGTGTCCCGACGGTGGACCAGGGTCACCGACTTGGCGAAGCGGGTGAGGAACGTGGCCTCCTCGGCGGCGGAGTCGCCGCCACCGACGACCGCGATGTCCTTGTCGCGGAAGAAGAACCCGTCACAGGTCGCGCACCAGGAGACGCCGCGTCCGGAGTAGGCGTCCTCCTCCGGGATTCCCAGCCGGCGGTACCCGGAGCCGGTGGCGAGGATCACCGCGTGCGCCCGGTAGGTGTTCCCCTCGGTGTCGGTGACGGTCTTCACGTCGCCGGTGAGGTCAACCGCGACGGCGTCGTCGGTGATCATCTCGGCCCCGAAGCGCTCGGCCTGGGTGCGCATGTGACCCATGAGGTCGGGACCCATCACTCCTTCGGGGAACCCCGGGTAGTTCTCGACCTCGGTGGTGTTCATCAGCGCACCACCGGCAGTGATGGCCCCCTCGAGCACGAGCGGCTTCAGGCCGGCCCGGGCGGCGTAGATGGCCGCCGTGTAGCCAGCCGGGCCACTGCCGACGACGATGACATCACGGATCTGCTCGTCGGCCAGGAATCCCGCCCACGATTCCGCGGTGCTGGTGTCGCGTGCGGGCTGATCGGCGGGGAGGTTGTTGAGGTTCACCGCGCCGAGTGCTCGGGTGAGGTTCAGGTCGCTCATTGTTGCCTTCCTTGGGGGCTCAGGCCACTGTATTCGAACGGGCCGACGCCAGGACGTTCGCCCCTACCAGGTGCCGCAACAGCCGCCGAGGCCGTGGTATTCCCCCCGGGGTATGGGGGGTTCGCGATCGCGCGGTCGCACCGGGATGCCACCGGCGCCGGATTCGGCCGGCACCCTCCGCCGACAAACGACACAGAGCCCGTCCCTCTCCGACCCCACGACGGAGAGGGACGGGCCCTGTCTTCCTCAACCCCGGGAAAGGGGACCCGGGGGAGGGGATCACGGCGTCGACCCCACGACGGCGCCGTGATCCGGATCAGCGGCCCGGGGTCTGGCTCCCCGAGTTCTGGCCCTGTGCGGCGGGCGCCTTGCCCAGGGTGGCCTGCACCGTGGTCAGTGACCCGTTGCGGGCGACCTGGAAGGTGACCTTCTCACCGACCTGTGCGGCGCGCACCTGAGCGACGAGGGAGTTCGACGAGTCGACGGTCACGCCGTTCATCTGGACGATGACATCACCCGACTTGAGTCCGGCGGCCGCGGCGGCCGTGCCGGGAACAACGCTGGCAACCTTGGCGCCGTTGATGGTGCCGCCGCTCAGCTGCACGGAGGCGTCCGTGGTGCTGATGCCGAGGTAGGCGTGCTCAGCAACACCGGTGGCGATGAGCTGGGTGGTGATGTTCTTCACCTGGTTGGACGGGATCGCGAACCCGATGCCGATGCTGCCGCTCTGACCGCTCGAACCGGTCGACAGCGAGGCGATCGAGGAGTTGATTCCGACGAGTTCGCCGTTGGCGTTGACGAGCGCGCCTCCGGAGTTGCCCGGGTTGATCGGCGCGCTGGTCTGGATCGCGCTCGTGTAGACGTTGCCCGCGCCGGTGACGTCACTGATCGCCGACGACACCTGCTGGGTGACGACCGGGCGGTTCAGCGCGCTGACGATGCCGGTGGTGACGGTGTCGGCCAGGCCGAGCGGGTTGCCCACCGCCATCACGGGGTCACCCACCTTGACGCTCGAACTGTCGGCGAAGGTGATCGGCTGCATGCCGGACGGCAGCTTGGCGACCTTGATCACCGCCAGGTCGGTCGAGGGATCCGTGCCGACGACGGTGGCCGGGTAGGTCTCATTGCCGATCTGTACCGAGACCGTGGCGCCGGCTCCAGCCCCGGCCACGACGTGGTTGTTGGTGACGATGTGTCCCTGGTTGTCGAGCACCACGCCCGTGCCCTCGTCACCGGACTGACCGTTCTGCACGATGATCGAGACGACCGACTTCGACACCGCCGCCGCGGTGACACTCCAGTCGGGGTTGGACGCGTTGCCCTGGACGACCTTGGTGACCGTGCTGCCCGATCCGGTGACGGTGGATGCGGAGGCGGTCGGCTGGTTGTTGTTGAAGGATCGCTCGAGGGCGAAGCCGGTGCCGCCGCCGATGCCCCCGGCCAGGACCGCCACCGCGGCGAGAGTGGCGATGCCACGGGCGCGGTGCTTGCGCGGAGGGGCCGCCTGCGTGTGCATCGGCGAGCCCGGTTGCGTGGGCATGTGGGGGCCCATCTGCTGGGGCTGCCAGGGGCCGGCCTGGTACGGATTCTGGTTCTGGGGAGTCTGTGTGCTGTGGCTCATCGGGTCCGTGTTCGGGTTGGAGCCGTCGTGCTGGCCGCTCCAGAAGAAGTCGTTGCTCATCTGGGCCTCCGTTCGACCGCTGGGGTGCGGTCCTGGTTGATGGCGCCTGTCCGTGACGCCCTGCATGACTCAGCTAACGGGCCCAAGCTGTGAGTCGGCTGTGAGCCCAGCAGTACGAGCCTGTGACCCGCCGAACGCGACCCGGAGCTGTCCCTGAGGCGATCCCTGAGATGGTAGCCGCAGGCAGGTGCGGACCCACGCTGCCAGTGCCCCGCGTCCGCCCGGGTCGGGGCCGGCGGGCCGTGACAGGTCCGGGTGCGTGCCGGGATGCCTCCCATGTCGGGAGCGGGACCCGGTGAGGGTTGTTCACTCAGGTGATGGCCTGCAGCACGATCGGCTTGGTCGTCGGCTGTGCCGTTCCCCCGGCGGGTTCGATGGTGACACCGAGATACGCGGCCCCACCCACGCCTCCCGGAAGCTCGTTCCACGTGGTCCGGTTGCCCGACGGCACGAGCCCGGCAGGTGTGGCGGTCCCCGACGCGTCGATGAGCCACAGTTCGTAGGTCTTGCCCGCTCCCACCTGTGGCATCCCGATCGTCATGACGCCGCCGAGGGATGCCCCTGGCGAATGGAGCAGGAGGATGTCGCCTCCGCCGGGCACGCTGGCCTTCTGCACGGTGGCGTCGGGCGCGGAGAGGATGCGGTTCATGACGGCCGCGGGTGACCCCTCCAACGTCGCGAGCTGCCGGCGGGCCTCGTCCCGCTGCTGTTGGGCCTGGAACGCGACGAGCCCGGCGCCGCCGATCGCGACGAGCGCGACGGCGGCGACCAGGGCGAGCCACCTGGGGCCGGTTGGCGTCCGACGACGGCGCCGCGCATCGAGGCGGCTGACCGGTGCCTCGGTCCGGTCGTCGACCCGCCCGCGTGGCGGTACCGCCGCAGGAGCGGCTGCCATGGCGGAGGTGGTGGAGTCCTCGCGAATGGCCTGGGGGGTGTGCGGTTCGACCAGGGGCTCCACTTGGGGGACCGTGGCGATCTGCGCCAGCAGCCGGTCCCTGAGTGCTGCTGGTGGCGCAACGGGCGTTGTCTCGGCGGCGAGGAGCGCCGCGACCTCGCTGAGTTCGCGCGCCTCCTGGGCCGTCGGATGCCCGAAGGGCAGCTCGTGCTCGAAGCGGTGCCGCTCGTCGTCGTCGATCGCGTTGAGCGCGTACGCGCCGGTCAGCAGGTGCAGCTGATCATCCATGGCTCACTCCCAACGCGTCTCTCAGACGAATCATGCCGTCCCGGATTCTGGTCTTGACGGTGCCCAGGGGGAGCCCGAGGGCCCGGGCGACTTCTGGGTAGGTGTATCCGCCGTAGTACGCGAGGCGGATGGCCTGGCGCTGAGCCTCGGTGAGGGATTCGAGCGCGCGGTGCACCCGTTCGCTGTCGAGAGCGACCTGGACGCGGTGCTCGACGTCGTCGTAGCTTTCCTGGAACTCCAGGATGCCCTCGCGCAGATCCCGATCGGTGGACGATTGGGCCGCCCTGACCCGGTCGACCGCCCGCCGGTGCGCTGTGACGGTGATCCAGGCACGGGCATGGCCCCGATCCGCGTCGAAGCGTTTGGCCTGCCGCCAGACCTCGAGGAACACCTCCTGGGTGACTTCTTCGCTCTGGGCGGGATCGCGCACCACGCGCAGGACCAGGCCGTGCACGAGTGGGGCGAGGGCGTCGTAGAGGCCGGCGAAGGCCTCCTGGTCCCCCCGGGCCACGCGCTGCATGAGTTCGTCGACATCGGGCGCGGCGCTCGCGTCATCGTCCGGCATGAAGGCAACTGTCTCACGTCTGGTCATTGTGCCCGGTTGCGTATCGACGGGGACGCTCCCGGTGGGGGCCGGGAGCGTCCCACGATGGGTCGAGGGTCGGGAGGATCAGTGGGCCGGCGGCATGAGCACCGAGTCGATGAGGTACACCGTCGCGTTGGCGGTGTGGACGCCGCCGCAGATGACGTGGGCGCCATTGACGGTCAGGTTGTTGCCCGATCCCTTGACCGTGAGCTTCTGGCCCTCGACGGTGGTGTGCTGGCCGTCGAGGGAGGCGGGCTCGATCTGGCCCGGCAGCACGTGGTAGGTGAGGATCTTGGTGAGCGTCGCGCTGTCGGTCTTGAGGCCGTTGATGGTCGAGGCGGGGATCTTCGCGAACGCGCTGTCGACGGGCGCGAACACCGTGAACTGGCTGGAGTCGAGGGTGTTGACGAGGTTGACGTGGGGGTTGAGCTTGCCCGACACGGCCTTCACCAGGGTGGTCAGCAGCGGATTGTTGGACGCCGCGACCGCGACGGGGTCCGCCGACATCCCCTGCACCGACCCGGGCCCGCTCGGGTTGGCCTTGGCGTAGTCGGCACAGCCCGGCCCGACGAGGTCGGCCGCCGGGTTGACCGTCGGCGTCGCCGACATGGCGCTGCTGGTCGGGGAGGACGACATGGCGCTGGTGGCCGGTGCCGACGACACGGCGGGTGCCGGTGATCCGGCCGCGGTGCCGCTGCATCCGGCCAGTGCCACGGCGGTGACGGCGGCGAGTCCGATGGTGGCGTAGGTGCGCTGGGTGTTCAACATGGCTTCACTCCTGTTCGTGAGGACCGCCGGAAGGTTGGTGGAGCCGGCGGGCAGGTTGCGTGAAGGGTTCGGAGTGATGCGCTCGGCGGATTGGCTGCCGATTCCCCGGGACGCCGCGCGCTGAGATGGGCAGCCCGGAATCCGGGAATCCAATCCGTGACGGCCTCGGGTGCGAATCATGGGCATGGGCGTGAACATCATCATCGGTTTCCTCGGCGGTCTCATCACCGGCATCTCTCCGTGCATCCTGCCGGTGCTGCCCGTGATCTTCTTCTCCGGCGGCCTCGACAGCGCGCGACGGGCGTCCCGATGGAGGCCCTATCAGGTGATCGCCGGGCTGGTGTTGAGCTTCGGGCTCTTCGCCCTGGTCGGCTCGCTGATCCTGGGTGTCCTCGGACTCCCGCAGGATTTCTTCCGGTGGGCCGGCATCGCCATCCTCGCCCTGGTCGGGCTCGGACTGATGGTGCCGCGGATCGAGCAGCTCGTCGAGAAGCCCTTCTCCCGGATCCCGACCCGTCGTGTCGACGCGCAGCGGGGCGGGTTCGCGATGGGCCTGGCGCTGGGGGCGGTGTTCGTGCCCTGCGCGGGCCCGGTGCTCGCCGCCATCACGGTGTCCGGGGCGACGGGACGCATCGGCCCGGAGACGATCGCCCTCACCCTGTCGTTCGCGCTCGGCGTGTCGGTGCCACTCCTCGCGTTCGCCCTGGCCGGCCGTCGACTCGCCGAACGCCTCGCAGCCTTCCGCCGGCGCCAGCGCGGCATCCGCATCACCGCGGGAGCGCTCATGGTTGCCCTCGCGGTGGGACTCGCCTTCGACCTTCCGGCGACCGTCCAGCGGTTGATCCCCGACTACACCGCGGCGATCCAGGACCGGTTGACCCCCACGGGCGGGAGCCCACTCAACCTCGGCGGCCTGGTGACGGCGCAGAACAAGGACCTCTCCAGATGCACTCAGGGAGCGACCCGATTGCAGGACTGCGGTCCCGCGCCCGCGCTGCAGGACGTCACCGCATGGCTGAACTCGCGGCCGTTGACGCTCAAGCAACTCCGCGGCAAGGTCGTGCTCATCGACTTCTGGGCCTATTCCTGCATCAACTGTCAGCGCTCACTTCCGCACATCATTCAGCTCAACGACACCTACCGGTCGGACGGCCTCGTGGTCATCGGCGTCCACACCCCGGAGTACGCCTTCGAGCGGGTCAAGGCCAATGTCCAGGCCGGCATCACCGAGCACGGAATCGACTACCCGGTCGCCATGGACAACGCGTACGCCACCTGGACCGCCTACCGCAACCGGTTCTGGCCCGCCCAGTACCTCATCGACGCGAACGGTGAGGTGCGCCACATCCAGCAGGGCGAGGGCGGGTACGCGACCACCGAGTCGCTCGTGCGGCAGCTGCTCGACCAGGCCCACCCGGGTGTGGCGCTCCCGGCTCCGGTCGAGCGCGCGAGCACCGCTCCCGCACCGGGCAGCACGACACCCGAGACCTTCCTCGGAGTGTCCAAGCAGGTGAACTACGCCGGCGCGCAGACGTACCGTTCGGGCAGCGGAACCTTCACCTACCCCGCGGCCCAGCCCTCCGATTCGTTCGCACTGACGGGCGGCTGGACACTCGATTCGCAGAGGATCGTTCCCGACGCGCGCACGGGGGAAACCCCCGGAGTGAGGCTCGAGTTCCATGCCCACCAGGTGCAGGTCGTCGTGGGCGGCACCGGAACTCTCACCGTGCACGGCCCGGCCGGAGACAAGACGGTGCACATCTCCGGAAACCCGCGCTCCTACGTGGTCTTCACCGCACCGGCGGAGACGACCGGTTCGCTGGAGGTCAACCCCTCGCCCGGCTTGCAGCTCTACTCGTTCACCTTCGGGTGACACGGACGCCGGAGCTCCCACCCGGCGAGCTCGGGGATCCCGCGGTCACGGCCCGCGAACGTCTGCCGCTGCGGACGCTGACTGCAGCTGTGGGCGGTCGAGCGTCAGGACGTGTGCAACTTCGCGGGCGAGGGTGGGGTGTCCCCGGAGTGAGCGAGGTGCCTGTGGATGGACGACCGACGCGGGTGAGCCCCCGAGGGCCCACCCGCGTCGGTCGTCGACAAGCTCAGGAGACGGTGAGGAACGGGTCGAGGGCCTCGACGGGCCGATGGGCACCGGGGATGTCGGCGATGGTCCCGGATGTCTTGTCCATCACCACCACGACGACGATCGGGTTGCGACCCCGCCGCTCCACGGCGTCCACGTCGTAGGTGATGACCGGTTGGCCCTGCAGCACCACGTCGCCCTTCTGGGCGTGGGTCGTGAATCCCTCGCCGCGCAGTTTCACGGTGTCGATGCCCAGGTGGACCAGCACGCCCACCTTGTCGGGGGTCTGGACCACGAACGCGTGCGGCCACAGCTGCAGGATCCGGCCGCCGACCGGGGCTACGACCTCGACGACCTCACGCGCGGGGTCGATCGCGGCGCCGTACCCGACCAGGCCGGTGGCGAAGGTCACGTCGGGAACCTCGGCGAGGGGTACCGCGACGCCGCTCACCGGCGCGAGGACCGTCGTCGTCCCGTGGCCACCTGAGCCGGACCCATCGGGGGGATCCAGCACGGCGACCGCGGCGGCGAGGGGCCGCTCGCCGGTGGTCGCCGGCGTCCCGGCAGGCGAGGTGCTCGGGGGCATGACGGCAGGTGAGGGCCCGGCCAGGGCGGCGTTGATGTCGCTCTTGAGGCTGTCGGCCTGGGTGCCGAAGATCGCCTGCACGTTGTTCCCGACCTCGATCACGCCGGCTGCCCCCAGCTGCTTGAGCCGCCTCCTGTCGACGAGGTCACGGTCGCCGACCTCGATCCGCAGGCGGGTGATGCAGGCATCGACCGCGATGAGGTTGGTGCGCCCACCGAACGCCGAGATCAGCTGTTCGGTGCGATCGGGCGTCGCCTCCGGGACGCCGGCCACCTGCGCCGGGCTGTCGGTGAGGTTCGCCGACTCCTCGGCGACGAATTCGTCATCGGGTTCGCGTCCCGGGGTGCGCATGTTCCACTTCACGATCGCGAATCGGAACATGGCGTAATAGAGGAAGAAGAACACGATGCCCATGACGATCAGCAGCGGAATGTTCTTGGCAGCCGGCGCGGTGCCGTACAGAATGAGGTCGATCAATCCCGACGAGAACGAGAATCCGAGATGGATGTCGAGCGCGTAGGCGATCGCCAGGGAGACGCCGGTGAGAAACGCGTGGATCACGTAGAGCGGGAATGCCACGAACATGAACGAGAATTCCAGCGGTTCGGTGACTCCGGTCAGGAAGGCCGTGAGCGCCGCAGCCGAGAGGATGCCGACGGCAGCCTTCTTCTGCGCAGGCTTCGCGACGTGGATCATCGCCAGCGCCGCACCCGGGAGGCCGAACATGATGATCGGGTAGAAGCCCGACGTCAGGAGTCCCGCGCTGGGGTCACCGGCCGCGAAGCGCGTCAGTTCGCCGGTCACCACGCCGTGTGGGCCGTGGTAGGACCCGTAGATGAACCAGATGTAGGTGTTGAGGATGTGGTGCAGCCCGAGCGGGATGAGCATCCGGTTGGCGAACCCGTAGAGGAACGCCCCGAGGATCCCCGAACCGGCGATGAAGGTTCCTACGCTGGTCAGCCCCATGTTGAAGATCGGATAGAAGTAGCTCAGCCCGAAGCCGAGGACGAGGCACGCGAGCGAGACGGCGATCGGGACGAAGCGGCGTCCGCCGAAGAAGCCGAGGTAGGGCGGCAGTGTGATGGTGTGATAGCGGTCGAACAGCCAGGCGGTGACCAGGCCCACGAGGATGCCCGCGAACACGCTGTAGTTGATGGTGGCCTGCGCGCCCGATTGGTCGAGCCTCCCGGCGAGCACCACGGGCGACATCGTCGCGAACACCGACGTCATGACGAGGTAGCCGGCCGCGGCCGACAGGGCCGTCGACCCATCGGCCTTGCGGGCGAATCCGATGGCCACGCCGATCGCGAACAGCAACGGGAGATTGGCGAAGATCGCTCCGCCCGCGGCGCTCATGGCCTGGAAGAACGGCCCGATGACGGGCGCCGTGATCTTTCCGAGCAGATCGGGCTGTCCCAGCCGTAGCAGGATTCCGGCTGCCGGCAACAGTGCGATGGGGAGCATCAGGCTCTTTCCGAGCCGCTGCAATTGGGCAAAGCCGGGAATTCGGATTCCGGATCGTGGCGTGTCAGCGCTGGCGCGCATGCGACCTCCTGCGAATTGTGTCGATTGGGACCCGTTCAGTGTGGGGTCGCGCCAATTCGAGGCCGTGCGAAGGTGCAGGCACAGTGCGCAGATGCGCAATCGCGCCGCGCGAACCGGCGGGCTCGCGCGGCGCGGGACGGCTCAGCGGGCCGTCGCGGAGGTCACAGCCCGGCAGCGGACATCATGATCCCGCCGTCGACGACAACGGTCGTGCAGGTGACGTAACTGGCCGCGTCCGAGGCGAGGAACACCGCGGTGGCGCCGATCTCGTCGGGTTCGGCGACCCGGCCCAGGGGGATCGAGTGGTTGAGGGCGGCCGCCTTCTCGGGGTCGGCCATCGTCTGCGCGTTGATCGGGGTGTTGACCGCGCCGGGGGCGATGTTCACCATCCGGATCCCGTGCGGCGCCAGTTCCACGCCGGCGGTCCGGGTGAGCATCCGGGCGCCGCCCTTGCTGACGCAGTAGGCGGTGTTGCCGGGCATCGGCCAGTCCTCATGAACCGACGAGACGTTGAGGATCACCCCGCCACCGCCCTGCTTGATGAACTGCTGGGCCGCGAGCTTCGCCCCGAAGAACGTGCCCTTGAGGTTGATGTTCATGACGAAGTCGAAGTCCTTCTCCTCGGTCTCGAGGAGGGAGTGACGGGTCTCGACGCCCGCGTTGTTGATCATGACGTCGAGGCGCCCGAACCGGGCGACCGCCTGGTCGATGAGGTTCTGCAGGTCGGCAACGTTGCCCACGTCGGCCTGCACCGCCATCGCGCCTCCGCTGCCGGCGTCCTCGGCGATCCTGGTCACCGGGTCGACGGTCTCGGGGTGGGTGACCCAGTCGATGACGACGTTCGCGCCGGCGGCCGCGCACGCGTCGACGATCGCCGCGCCGATGCCGGAGTTGGCGCCGGTGACGATCACGGTCCGACCGGCCAGGGCCTTCGCGGTGAACGCGTCGGGGAGCAGGGGTTGCTCGGTGCCGCCCCCGCCTGCGGTGTCGGCCTGGGTGTCGTGGCTGGTGGCCTCGCTCATGGACGTGTCTCCTTGTCGGTTGCTGGTCCCTGGGGATGGTCGAACTGTTCCCCGCCGTGGTCGCAGATGAGATGGGCGATCATCGCCGTCCAGCCGGTCTGGTGGCTCGCGCCGAGCCCGGTACCCGTCTCGGCGTGGAAGTACTCGCTGAACGTCGGGTGGCCATCCCACAGCGGACCTGTGCCCGCGTCGCGCTGCTGCCCCGGACGCCGGCCCGCCCCGTCGGGGCGGAACAACGAGACGAGCCGCTGGCGGAGTTGGTCGGCGATCTCGGGCAGGGTGAACCGCTGGCCCGATCCGGTGGGGAACTCGAAGGTCTGCGCCCCGGCGGCGCCGGCGCCCCGGGTGCGCAGCGCGTCGATGAGCAGCACGTTGACCGGGAACCAGACGGGCCCACGCCAGTTGGAGTTGCCGCCGAACATGCGGTTCTCGCTCCACCCCGGCGTGTAGCGAATGCCGAGCCGCTGGCCCGCGACATCCACCTCCTCGCCGTCGCGGTACACCGCCGAGAGCGAGCGAATGCCGTAGTCGGATAGGAATTCCCGGGGATCGAACAGGCGTGACAGCACCGCTGGAAGCCGGTCGAGGTCGACCAGGCTCATCGTCGACGTCGGCCGCTCACCGGACGAGACGGTGAGCAGGTGGGCGAATTCGTCGGGTCGGTTGTGCTGCAGCCATCGCCGGCGCTCGACGAAGTCCGGCAGTTCCCGGTTCACCCAGTCGGGTGAGTTGGCCACCGCCAGCAGCGGCACCAGCCCCACCAGCGAACGCACCCGCACCGGCTCCACGTCCCCCGCCTGGTTGACGAGGATGTCGTAGAAGAACCCGTCCCGGTCGTCCCACAGGGACGCCGACGCCTCGCCGAAGTTCTCGACCGCCGCGCAGATGGCGCCGAAGCGTTCCAGGAACGTGGTGGCCGCCTCCTCCCAGGCGGGCTGTTCCCGGGCCAGTTCCTGGGCGATCCGCAGCATGCACAAGGTGAAGAAGGCCATCCAACTGGTGGCGTCGGACTGCTCGAGGCGCCACCCGGGCGGCACCGCCCGTGACCGGTCGAACACCGAGATGTTGTCCATGCCGAGGAAGCCACCCTCGAACAGTTCGTTGCCGGCGGCGTCCTTGCGGTTGACCCACCAGCCGAAGTTGAGCAGCAGCTTGGTCATGATCCGCACGAGGAAGTCGCGGTCGGTGCCGCCGTCGGTGTAGTAGACCTGCAGCGCGGCCCAGGCGTGCACCGGCGGGTTGACGTCGCTGAAGTTCCATTCGTAGGCGGGCAGCTGGCCGTCGGGATGCTGAGCCCACTCCCGGCACATGAGCAGCAGCTGGTTCTTCGCGAAATCTGGATCGACCGCCGCCAGCGCCACCGTGTGGAACGCGAGGTCCCAGCTGGCGAACCACGGATACTCCCAGTCGTCGGGCATCGAGATGACGTCGGCCAGGTCGAGGTGACTCCAGGCGGTGTTGCGCCCGCCCTGGGCCTCGGGACGCCGCCGGTCGGGCGGGGGCTCCGGTTGCGCCGGGTCGCCCTGCAACCATTCGCGCACCGAGTAGCGGTAGAGCTTGCGCCCCCACAGCAGTCCGGCGTACGCGCGCCGGGCGACCAGGCGGTCGTTGTCGTCGACGTCGGCGGGGATCACCGCGGTGTAGAACTCGTCGGCCTCCGCCCGCCGGCGGGTGAGGGCGGCGTCGAACGCCGGGCCGAACGGGTCGTCGAGCCGCTCGCCGGCGGCGAGCCGGAGCCGCACCCGAACGGTCTGGCCGGGGGCCACGGCGTCGAAGTGGTAGCGCAGCCCGAGTTTCGTGCCCTCCGGAGTGGGTGACAGCAGGGAACGGTCGCCGGCCACGATCGCCGCGTTCACGGCGTCCTTGGGGTGCGGATCGGGGTTCTCGAGGACGCCGAAACAGGCCACCTCGTCGGTCTCGTTGTTGCAGAACATCACCTCGGGACCCTCGGCGGCGTGTTCGGCGGCCAGCACGTAGGTGTTGAGCCACGCGTGGTGGATGCGGAACCGGGGATGTGCGTCGGGACTGTCGACCTGCCGCATCGTCGGACGCCGGTCGTCGCGTCCCCATGCCCACGTGTTGCGGAACCACACCTGAGGGACGAGGTCGAGCGGGGCCGGGTCGGGTCCATGGTTGGTGGCCTCGTAGACGAGGCAGATGTCGCCGGAGTCGAGCTTCGCGTGGGTGCTGATGACGTCGAAGAACCGGTTGTCGGCGAGCACTCCGGTGTCGGCCAGTTCGAACTCGTCGACATCCTGGCCGCGGGACCGGTTGGCGTCGAGCAGCGTCCGGTAGGGGAACGCCGCCTGCGGATAGCGGTAGAGCCAGCGCGCCCACGAGTGGGTGGGGGTGGCGTCCAGGGCCCAGTAGTACTCCTTGACGTCCTCCCCGTGGTTGCCCTCGGTGTTGGTGAGCCCGAACAGGCGCTCCTTGAGCCGGTCATCGTGACCGTTCCACATGGCGATCGCGAGGTTCAGGAAGCCGAACCGGTCGCACAGCCCGGCGATCCCGTCCTCGCCCCAGCGGTATGCCCGCCGGTGGCTGTCGTCGAAGTCGAAGTAGTCCCACGCATTGCCGTCGGCGGAGTAGTCCTCGCGCACGGTGCCCCACTGGCGGGCGGCCAGGTACGGCCCCCACCGGCGCCACGCGGAATCGTCACTGTTCGACTGGGACAACCGGTGTCCCTCGGCGGTCGCCGCCAGGTGGTCACGCACGGCGTCCACGCTAGGTGGACTTGCCGGGGTCGGCACCGGACGCGGTCCGATTCACAGGTTCCCCACAGATGCCGCTCAGGATCGCGGGGCGCTCCGCGGGGCCGTCGAGGACGCCGCGCCGCCCTCGGTGCGCCTTGACCCGTGAGGGTCGGCCGTTAGGCTCGGCCTGTGCCGAAGCCGTTCACCCCTCCGCTGGTCGATCCCGGCCCGGAGCTCACCGCCGACCAACGGCAGCGCTACGCCCGGCACCTGCTGACCCCAGCGGTCGGCGAGGACGGGCAGCGTCGGCTGCTCGGGGCGCGGATCGCCGTGCTCGGCACCGGGGGTCTCGGCTCGCCCGTGCTCACCTATCTCGCGGCCGCAGGCGTCGGGCATCTGACCCTCATCGACGACGACGTCATCGAGTTGAGCAATCTCAACCGTCAGGTGCTGCACGACACGTCGTCGCTCGGGATGGCGAAGGTCGACTCCGCAGCGCGTCGGCTGTCGGCGCTCAACCCCGACGTCGACCTCACCGTGCACCGGGTGAGACTCACCGACCGCAACGCCGACGATCTCCTCACCGGACATCACCTGGTCGTCGACTGCGCCGACAACTTCCCCACCCGATACGTGATCGCCGACGCCTGCGAGCGGCTCGGCGTCCCGCACGTGTGGGCGGCGTTGCTGCACACCCAGGGCCAGCTGTCGGTGTTCACCCGTCGCCGTCCCACCGCCGATGACCCCGAGACCGGGATCGGCCTGCGTGACGTGTTCCCGACGCCGCCACAGCCGGGCGACCTGCCGCCGGGTCCGGTCGGCATCTTCGGCCCCCTCTGCGGACAGGTCGGCTCGATGGCCGCCACCGAGGCGATCAAGATGATCACCGGCATGGGACGCCCGCTGATCGGCCGGGTCGCGTTCGTCGACGTGCTCACCCCGTCGGTCCGCGAAGTGGTCGTGCGACCCGACCCTCACGCCGCATCCGGCCGCACGTCGGCCTGACGGTTCGGGGGTCGTCCGCACCGGGGTGACGCGTCGCCATCGGGTGGCCCCGGTCGGTGGGGATCCGTCGTGACAACCACCGCGCCAGGCCGTGCGCGCTGACGGTGATCCCCCCGCGCGTCACCCACCGACGCCCGGTCGATCCGGTCGGGGACCGCGTCGGGTTGATCCCGGCGCGCGTCACGTACCGTGGTCCGTGCCGGGAACCGGCACGAGGCACACCGGGGAGGAGACGATCGTGGCGACGATTCGGTGGTTCGGGGCCGCCGCCGAGGCGGCGGGATGCGACGTGGAACCCACCGCGGCCGTGACACTCGGTGAAGCGCTCGACACGGCGATGGCCACCCGCCCCGCCCTGGCCGCGGTGCTGGCGCGGTGCAGCGTGCTGCTCGACGGCGTCCGGGCGGCTGACCCGGCGACGGCCGTGGGGACGGGCGCGACGATCGACGTGCTCCCTCCCTTCGCGGGAGGCTGATCCGGCCGGGTCCCGGAGCGTTCCCGACCCTCAAGTACAGCTTCGGACCCACGCTGATGGGCTGGTCGGGTGCGCCGCGGCGGTGTTTGAATGCCCGCGAGGGGTGTCTTCCCCAGGCCCACCGCCAGCACCCCTCGAAGGGGACCGATCATGACCACCAGCCACGATGCGCCCACGCGCTCCCCGCGCCGCACCTGGACGCTGAGACTGCTCACTGCCCTCGCCCTCGCCGTCGCCGGTCTTGCGCTGCCCACGCCGCCCGCGGCCCTCGCCGCGACGGTTGCCGGCCCCTACGTGCCGGTGTCCCCGGCTCGGGTGCTCGACACCCGCTCGGGCACGGGTGCCTCAGGCCCGGTGGGAGGGTATTCGACGATCCACGTGCAGATCACCGGACGCGGGGGCGTCCCGGCGTCCGGGGTCGCCGCGGTGGTGCTGAACGTGACGGTCACCCAGCCGCAGCAGGCGGGCTACCTCACCGTCTTTCCGGACGGCACCACGCTGCCGAACGCGTCCAACGTCAACTTCACCGCGGGGCAGAGCGTGCCGAACCTGGTGACGGTGAAACTGTCGTCTGCCGGCAAGGTGGCGATCAGCAACCGGTCGAGCGGCAGCGTGCAGATCATCGCCGACGTCGAGGGCTACTACTTGTCCGACACCTCCGATGCCGCCGGCTCCTTCGCGCCGATCGCCCCGGCGCGGATCCTCGACACCCGGACCGGTACCGGGGCCATCGGTCCGGTGGGGGCGAACTCGACGGTGCACCTGCAGGTGTCCGGGGTCGGGGGGGTTCCTGCCACCGGGGTCGCCGCGGTGGTGCTCAACGTGACGATCAGCCAGCCGCAGCAGGGTGGCTACCTCACGGTCTACCCCGACGGCGGGTCGCGCCCCACGGCGTCCAACATCAACTTCACCGCCGGTGACACGGTGGCCAATCTCGTGACCGTCGAGCTGTCGAGCACCGGCAAGATCGCGTTCACCAACACGTCGAGCGGCTCCGTGCAGATCATCGGCGACGTCGAGGGATACTTCCTGCCGGGCTGGGTCAGCGCACCGGGATCGTTCGTGCCGGTGTCGCCGACGCGGTTGCTCGACACCCGCTCGGACACCGGGGCGAGCGGCCCGGTGGCGGCCA
>DAIESZ010000062.1 GCA_027346035.1 Propionibacteriaceae bacterium | reverse complement strand
ACCGCCTCCGACCTCGACCAGGCGTGCCTCGACTACGAGCGGGCGATCGCCGACGCCGGCGGCGTCGACATCCAGATCCTCGGCGTCGGCTCGAACGGGCACATCGGCCTCAACGAGCCCAGTTCATCGCTCGCCTCACGCACCCGGGTCAAGACCCTCACCCAACGCACCCGCGAGGACAACCGGCGCTTCTTCGACTCCCTCGACGACGTGCCCACCCACTGTCTCACCCAGGGGCTCGGCACGATCATGGACGCCCGCGCCGTGGTGCTCGTGGCGTCGGGGGCGCACAAGGCCGCGGCGGTGGCCGCGGTCGTCGAGGGACCGGTGACCGCCCGGCGTCCGGGATCGGTGCTGCAGTTCCACCCGAACGCGACCATCGTCGTCGACGAGGAGGCCGCCTCCCTGCTCGAGCTGGCCGACTACTACCGGCATGTGTGGGCCGTGAAGCCTCGGCAGACAGTGGCGTCCTGAAGGCCGCCGTCCCCATCGCGGTTCGCCGTGGCGGCGGGTTGAGGAAGAATGTCTCCGTGAGAAGCCTGACCCCCCGCAGCGCGATCCTCGTTCTGACGGCCCTCGCCGTGTTGGTGGCACTGGTCGCCGGGATCCTCACCCGGTCCGTCCCTGCGTCGCTGACCGTCGCAGCGCTGGGCGCGATCGCCCTCGTCGGCGTGCAGACCCAACGCCAGACACGCTCGGTCCACCGGGCCCTGGCGCGGGCGCGGCAGGTTGAGCACCAGGACCTGACCGCGCTGCGGGCGAGCCTGCTTCGTCAGGAGGAGTCGCTGCGTGCCCTGCAGCGGGTCTCCGGGGATGCCCAGCGGGTCGCGAAGGCGGCGCCGGCACCGGGGCCGACGCTCCCGTTCAGCCGCGAACCCGCGGCCGCCCAGAGCGTGACCCTGGTGCTGGACACCCTGACCTCGCCGCAACTGTTCGCCGGAGTCAAGACCGCGATCCTGGCCGCGGCCCACGCGGCGGCGACGACCGGCCTGCCCATGAGGATCGCGGCCATGCACGATCCCGCACCGTCCGACAACAACGTCATGGAATCGGTGAGGAAGATCGTCCGGGACGCCGGGCACGACGGTGTCGCCGGGAGCTTGGTCATCGGATATCCACGATCACTCATCGCAACCCCGCGGCGCGACGACATCATCATCGTGACGTTCTGGCGGACGGCGCACCACGTCGGCAAACTGGTGTCAGCGGGTCGGATCGACCCGGATCGGGTCATTTACATGGTGCAGGACTTCGAACCGGGCTTCTATGCGTGGGGAATCGAGCACGCGCTGGCCGAACGCACCTATTACCGCGGATTTCGACTTCTCGTCAATTCGGCCCCGCTCGCACGCCACGTCCAGGAAATGACGGGGGTGGAGATTCCCGCGGACAGGATTTTCGCGCCCTTCGTCGATACGGAGGCCCTGAGGTCGGCGGCCGAGCTGTGGCGACCATTCGACAGCAGCAGGCCACGCCTTCTGTTCTATGCGCGCCCGTCCAAGCCGCGAAATCTCTTTCCACTCGGCGTCGACGCACTCCGCGACTGGGTCACCCATCTCCCCGGGGACGTGTCGCCTCGGATCCTGGTCGCCGGCGAGAAGGGCGCGCGGGTGAGCCTGCCGGAGCGCGCCGACGTCGAACACCTGGGGCAGGTGCCCCTGACCCGGTACCACGAGTTGCTGAGCGAGGTCGACCTCGGACTGGCGCTGATGTTCAGCCCGCACCCGAGCCACCTGCCCCTGGAACTTCCCATGGCCGGAATCCCGACGGTCACGAACCGGTTCGGACACATCCGCACCCCCTGGATCCCCGGCCTGCGAGTAGCTGCCACAGACCCTCACGAGCTGGCTCTCGCGATCGAGGAATCCCGCCACGACGCCCTGGCATTGTCGCGACACCAATGGCAGCCACTTCCGGCTGCGCTGGGGCTGCCGCTCACCGACGCGATGGCGCACGCAATCGCCGGGCTGTGACCCGACAGTCCTTGCGGTTCCCCGATTCGAGGACCCTCTCAGCAGGGCGTTGCCGCGGCTCCCGGGATGTCCGGGCCGGAGACGTTCATGCCAGCACGGCATCACCCGCCGCGTTCGAACCGAGGTTGGGGGGGCAGCCCGGAATGTCCCCATTCCGACACCGCGGTGCCCGGTAATTCCGCGCCGAATGGTGACGCGACCATGCCCCTGGAACGGTGAGCATCCGAGGCGGCCGATCCCGAACCGCGGCACTGGCCACGGCCCGGCACGTCTCGGATCCGCCCACGAATCCGCTTTCCCCGATGAGGCTCAGTTTCACCACGCACACTTGGTGGTGTGATCGTCGATGTCGTGCTGGTCCTCCTGCTGTTCCTGTCCGCCTGGCGCGGATGGCAACGTGGATTCGTCGTGCGCGCCCTGCAGCTCGTCGGGTTGTTCGGCGCCGGGGCCCTCGCCTATGTCCTGCTGCCGATGCTGCTGGCGCACATCTCCGCCGTGTCGCGCCCCTCGGTGGCGCGCAGCCTCGTGCTGATCGTCGGGGTGTGGGTCGCCGCCCTCGCAGGCGAGGCACTGCTCAACATGGTGGGCGTCCGTCTCATGTCGAGGGGCCACCGCGTCGTGCACCGGGGGGACGCCGTCGCGGGCGCCGTCGCCTCGGTGCTGGCGACGACATTGATCACCTGGTTCCTCGTCAGCGCCATCGAACCCTCGCTGCCGACGACCCTGGCCAGTCAGGTGTCGAGTTCACGGATCCTCACGGCGGTCGACAGGGCCATGCCCGAGCAACCGCGGCGGTGGGCGGCCGACCTCGCAACGTCCATCAACACGTCCAGATTCCCCGACGTCTTCTCGGGCCTGCCCCCCGAGCCCAATCCCTCGGTGGCCACTCCCGACACCGGCATCCTCGCCAACCCCGGGGTCAGGAAGGCCGCCGCCAGCATCGTCAAGGTGCTGGCCAGCTCCCGCAGCTGCGGGGGGTCCGAGGGCAGCGCCTGGGTGGTCGCGCCACACCGGCTCGTCACCAACGCCCACGTCGTCGCGGGGGCCACGACGGTGGTCGTGCAGATCCGCGGGGCGGGCCCCTACCTGCGGGCCAGCGTCGTCGCGTTCGACCCGCACGTCGACCTCGCGATCCTTGACGTCCCCAACCTCGACGCCCCGGCGCTGACCCGCTCGGGCCCGCTGAAGAACGGGGAGTCCGCGGTCGTCGCGGGATACCCGCTCGACGGCGGATACCAGGCGGTGGCAGCCCGCGTCCGCGACGAGATCCGTGCCACCGGCCGCGACATCTACTCCACGGGGCTGGTCACACGTGACGTCTACTCGCTGTACGCGACCGTGCAGCCGGGCAACTCCGGTGGGCCGCTGCTCACGGCGTCCGGCACGGTGGCGGGAACGATCTTCGCCCGGTCCACCACCTCGAAGGACACCGGCTACGCGCTCACCGACTCGACCACCAGCACGTTGCTCGACGAGGCGTCGCGGCTCACCAGCCCCGTGTCGACGGAGAAGTGCGTGGTCGGCTGAGGTGCCCGTGCGCGTCTGACCGGAGGGCCCCTGCGGTCCCGATCGGGCAACGTTCCGAATGGCATCGACGGCGGGCCGCTATCCTGGCAGCGCTCACCGCGCCGGATGGCCCAGCCGCCATCCGCCCATACCCCCGGCAGAGAACAGGCAGTCAT
>DAIESZ010000024.1 GCA_027346035.1 Propionibacteriaceae bacterium | reverse complement strand
AAGGCGCCCACAGAGGGTGGAGGGCCGGCTGCTGATCCGTGGTGCGTGCGTCCATGCCGGGACCCTACTCACTCGTGACGGGTGGGAGGCCGTCCAATGAGCCACCACGCCAGAGAGCCCAGCACGCTGCCGAAGGTCAGGATCACCAACCAGACGGTGCGGGGATACGAGCGCATCTCCCGCTCAGGAGTCCGCGAGAAGTCGGCGAGGGAGTACGCCCAGAACGCCACCGCCGCAAGGAGCAGGACGAGGGGAGCCCAACGCGCAGTGTCGCCCATGATCGGATCATCCCAGCCGTTCCCCCGGCGGGCAACAGCCGTCCTGGCCGCGCACCGTCGCACGGTTCGCCGTTGCGCCTGCCGCCGGAGGAGCGTCAGGGTGGGTGGATGAGGGCGGCACGGGCAGGTTGGGTGGCGGTTTTCCTGGCGGCCGGATGTGCGAGCTCACCGGCCCCCGGCGGGACTTCCACCCTGGCCGGCCCCGGAGTCACACCCTCCAGCGCCGTCGCGACGGGGGAGCGCCTGGACTGCAATGCCATCGGCGATGATCGCCCCACCGCTGGTTCGCTGGTCGTCCTCGACGGCGTTGCCCTGCCCTCGCCGCGGGCTCCGGCCTTGCAGACGTCCCGTCAGCAGAGTCCCCCTTCTCCCCTGCAGGCCTACTTCGCCAAGACCGGGCTGGGTTTCAAGGCCGGCACCGCCTGGCGGCTGACCGTGGCCCCCGAGGACGAGGGTCATCTCCGCATCGGCTGGGGGTCGCCCGCCGCGCCGTCGCTGGGCGTGTCGCCGCCCGACACGTGCAGCCCGCCGTCCCGGACGGGGTGGCTGTGGTACCCCGGTGGCTACTGGACCGACCTGCCGGGGTGCTACGCGGTCGTGGTGCACGTCGGGGAGCGGACCCAGCGGGTGTCAGTGGGGGTCGGGGCGCCCTGCCCTGGACAGCCCCCACCTCCGGCACCCTCCGACGCGTAGGGTGCCCGTCCCGTCGCGACGGCGCTCCGGCTTGACGCCCGTGCGTCACGGACGGTCTGCGGCTGGCCCGGATCCGGCCGGTGCCGTCGACGCGGTCTGCCCGGCCGGCTCGGTGGCGGCCATCCCTGCCCGCGCTCGTCCGCCGGGCGAGCAGCACCGCGCCGACGAGGATGCAGACCACCTCCGAGATCGCCGCAGCCCAGACCGAGCCGCCCTTCCACTCGGTGTGCACGCCCATGAGGCCCACCGTGGAGGCGATCGTGAACGCGCCGAGCGTCGCGATGCCGAAGCCGGCGGTCAGGAAGGCCGACAGCCAGTGCCGCCACAGGACGAGCAACGCCGCGATGACGATGCCCGCGACGACATTGACGAGGAAGAGCGGTCCGACGGACTGGTGCCTGACGCCGTCGAACCAGAGATAGAGGTGCACCGCAGCGGAGACGAGCAACGCTGCCGCACCGACGAGTCGCAGATTCATGGGGACTCTCCTTTCGTGTGGCTACCCTTCATGACGCGCTCCCGTAGGCCGCGAGGAAGCGGTCGCGGAACTGGTCCATCGGCCACACCGGCGCGTCCGGCTGCGGCGTCAGCCCGTCGTCCCATCCCCAGGTGGAGATGCGGTGCGCGACGTCGGGGTCCCGGCTGATGAGGCTGACCGGCACCTCGTGGCTCGCGCGGTCACCGGAGACGATGGGGGCGGGCTGGTGGTCGCCCACGACGAGGACCACGAGGTTGTCGTCGCCCGTGTTGCGCAGAAATGAAAGGACGCTCTCGATCGAGTACGCGACGCTCCGCCCGTATGCCGCCCGCACGCCGGCCTCGGTGCGCCATACCGTCTCCTGCGGCGTCGCCTCGCCCACCATCGGACCGTAGACCGCCCCGTCGCCGATCGAGGGCCAGTCCACGAGCCGGGGGAGCGGTGCCCAGGGCGCGTGGCTCGAGACGAGGTCGACCTCGGCCATGACGGGGCGGTGGCCCGGACGAGCCAGCTCGAGACGGTCGAAGGCGGCCAGGGTGTACTGGTCCGGCATCGGCGCGTAACCGAAGCCGGGGCCGGCATACCCCAGGGTCCTCGAGTCGTAGATCTTGTCGTAGCCGTAGAAGCTGCTGCCCTCGGGCCAGTCGCTGCGGTTGGCCGGGACGACCGCGACGGTCCGCCACCCGTCGCGGGCGAACGCCCGGCTCAGGGTCAGCCGGTCGGTCGGCATGAGCTGGTTGTAGCGCTGCTGGGTGTCGACCCAGAGCCCTGACTGGAGGGTCGCGTGGGCCAGCCAGCTGATCCCGCCGAAGGTGGCCGACGTGAGCCAGGCACTCCTCGCGGCGAAGCCCTCGTCGCGCAGCTGATCCGTGGCCCGGGCGAGGGTGGCATCGACGACGCTCGATCGGTCCACGGCCACCTTGCCGTAGCTCTCGACGAAGAGGATGACGACGTCCTTGCCACGCAGACCCCCGAGCAGCTGCGCCGACGGGACGTCCACGAACGGGTCCACAGCGGCGATCCGGGCGAACTCGGCCCGGTCCTGCAGGTCGACGACCGTCGAGTGGATCTGCTGGGAGGTCAGCGCGACCGTGGACCACGAGGCCAGCGGCAGACCGGGGGCGATGGCCACGCCGTATGCCGCGAGCAGGCCCCACGCGACCGTGAGCACTCCGGCGCCCCGGGCCGACACAGACCGATGCCGGTCGACCAGGCGGGCGAGGCGGCACAGCGACCAGGGCAGGGCGACCAGCAGTCCGAGGACGAGGATGGCGCCGAGCAGCGCCGCGGCGACCGCGACGGCCGGCCCGGTGGTCGTGCCGAGCAGGTCCAACCCCGAGCCGGCGTAGCCCACGTCGTTGAGCAGGTCGAAGTTGCGTCCGTAGACGGTCGTGAAGACGAGGTCGAGGATCCGCACGAGCAGCAGCAGGGCCAGCGCCACACCGACCGGTGCGAGCACCCATCGGCGCCGCGCGGGCCGAAGGACCAGGGCGAGGGACGCGAGGGCCAGCCCTTCGATGGGGAGTCGGACGAGGGCCCGGGGGGTGAGCAGCGAGCTTGACTCGGGCGCGACGAGCGCCACCCAGACGAGAACGCCCGCGGCGAGGGTGAGGGCCACGCGTCGGCCGGTCGGCGAGGTGTTCCGCACCTCCGCCGACGACTGCCGCATCCGGGTCAGCACGCTGGTCACTCGATGACCATCCCGATCCCGGAGCGGACCCGGTCGCCGGCGGGCGTGCGCCGCAGCCGCCAGAGCGACCACACCTCCGTGCCGAACGACGCGGCGAGCGCCGCCATCCCGGCGAGCAGCACGTCCTTGGCGAGCTCGGGTGCGAGCACCTGGGCGGTGGCGGTCGTGAGGGCGATCCCTTGGTAGGCCGCGACCACCTTGCGCCATCGGCTCGCCGGCAGCGTGCGGCGCAGCCAGGGGCCCAGCCGTTGTGCCGCGAGCAGGACGTAGCGACCCAGCCCGACACCGGCGACCCACCAGCCCATCGCGTGGCCGACGTGGAGGCTGAGCACGAGGATGAGGAAGGCGTCGACCTCCATGTCGAACTGTGCCCCGAAGGCGCTCACGGTCCCGGTGCGACGAGCGATGCGGCCATCGAGCGAGTCGAGCAGCAGCGCCAGCGTTGCGAGCGCCACCAGGACGCGTAGACCGGGCAGGGGTGGGCTCGGCACGTGGGCAAGGCCGCCCGCCGCATCCGCCGCGAGCGCCGCCACCGTGCAGGCGAGCACGGCTCGGACCAGTGTGACCTGACCGGCCGGACCCAAGGTCGACCGGTCCGAAAGTCGCAGGCCCCGGGCGAGGAGGGTGCTCAGTGCACCCGCGCCAGTCAGGCCGACAGCCCAACCGGCCCAGCCGAGGCCGACGGCTGCCGAGACGAGAGAGAGCAGGGCGAAGACCGACACGAGCCCGACCGCGGATCCCGGGGGAGTCGTCCTCATGCCGCCACCTCCTCTGCCTCGCCGCGACGATGCGGCACGGACCAGCCACCCGCTATCACGTCCGCGAGAGCGCAGCGGTTCAGCCCTCCGTCGCCACGCCCCGGCTACGCTGGCGGCGTGGCGACGGAGGCACGTGCGTTCTGGGTGGTGGAGCCGGGCCGGGGAGAGATCCGTCCGGCACAGCTGCCCCCGCGCGGCCCCGATGAGGTTCTCGTCCGCACGCGCTACTCCGCCGTCAGCCGCGGGACCGAGACGCTCGTCTTTCGCGGCGCGGTGCCGGTGAGCCAGCGAGGGGTGATGCGCGCGCCGCACCAGGAGGGCGAGTTCCCGGGGCCGGTCAAGTACGGCTACCTCAGCGTCGGCACCGTCGAGGCGGGCCCGGCCGACCTCGTCGGTCGCACGGTCTTCTCGCTCCACCCACACCAGACGGCCTACGTCGTTCCCGCCACCGGGGTCGTCGTGGTCCCCGACGACGTCCCGGCTGAGCGGGCCGTGCTGGCGGGCACCGTCGAGACCGCCGTCAACGCCCTGTGGGATGCGGCCCCGCTCATCGGCGACCGCGTCGCCGTCGTCGGGGCGGGCATGGTGGGCTGCAGCGTGGCGCGGCTGCTGGCCCGGTTTCCCGGCGTCGAGGTGACGCTCGTCGACCTCGACCCGGCCCGGGCCGAGGTGGCCGGGCGGCTCGGGGTCGGCTTCGCCGGACCGGACGACGACCTCCCGTTCGGGCGCTGTGACCTCGTCGTGCATGCCAGTGCCACCTCGGCCGGTCTGCAGACCTCGCTCGAGCTGCTTGGGCCCGAGAGCACGGTGCTCGACCTCAGCTGGTACGGCGACTCGACGGTCCAGCTCTCCCTGGGCGGTTCATTCCACTCGGGTCGCCTCGGCATCCGGGCCAGCCAGGTGGGCGTCGTCGCGGCGGCGCGCCGGACGGCATACACCCCGTCGCAGCGGCTCGCGCTCGCCCTCGCGCTGCTTCGCGACCCGGCGTTCGACGCCCTCATCACCGGCCGGTCGCGCTTCGACCAGCTGCCGGAGGTGCTCGCCGGTCTTGCCGACGGGAGCCTGCCGGCCATCTGCCACTCGATCACCTACGCCGGGGAGTAGCCCATGTTCAGCGTGACCGTCCGCGACCACATGATGGTCGCCCACAGCTTCCGCGGCGAGCGGTTCGGGCCCGCCCAGCGGCTGCACGGCGCAACCTTCGTCGTCGACGCGACGTTTCGCGGTCCACAGCTCGACGACGACGGCATCCTGCTCGACATCGGCCTGGCAACCGAGCAGGTGCGCGAGGTGGTCGGTGCCCTCAGTTATCGCAACCTCGACGACGCCCCCGCCTTCGCGGGGCGAAACACCTCGACCGAGGCCCTCGACCGCTTCGTTGCCGATGAGCTCGCAGACCGCCTCATGGCGGGCTCCCTGGGGACCGAGGTGGGCCGGGTGACCGGAGTCGTCGTGACCCTCCACGAGTCGCACGTCGCGTCGGCCGCCTACGAGCGCACGGTGTGAGGCACCTGCACGCCCTCGTCCCGGAGTCGGTCGGTGACCCTCGGTGGCCGAGTGGGGGCAACACCTACGACCGTCGGCTCGGCACCGCGCTCGCGGAGCGCGGGTGGGTGGTCGAGGAGCACCGAGTCCCCGGGCAGTGGCCGGAGCCCGACCAGATCGCCCAGCAGGCCCTCGACGACGTGACGTCGCGCCTTCCGGACGGTGGCGTCGTCCTTGTCGACGGCCTCATCGCGTCCCTCTCATCGGAGGTCATGGTGCCGCTCACGGGCCGGCTCCGTGTGGCCGTCCTCGTGCACCTGCCCCTCGGGGGCCCCCGTGAGCAGGCCGTGCTCTCCGCCGCGGCCGCCGTCATCACGACGAGCAGGTGGACGCGGGACCGACTCCTCACCGTGCCCGGTCTCGACCCGCGTCGGGTCCATGTCGCCGAGCCGGGGGTCGATCGCGCGCCGCTCGCCCCCGGCACCCTGGCGGGCGGCGAGCTGCTCTGTGTGGCTGCCGTGACCCCGGACAAGGGACACGAGCTGCTCGTCACGGCGCTCGCCTCCCTCTCGGCGCTGCCGTGGGGGTGCGTCTGTGCCGGACCGCTCGACCGGGATCCCCGCTTCGTCGAGGCGGTCACCGACCTCGCGCGCCGGGCGGGGGTCGCCGACAGGATCCGGTTTGCCGGCCCCCTCAGTCCTGGCGCCCTCGGGCGGGCGTATGCCGCCGCCGACGTCCTCGTCCATCCCTCGCGGGTCGAGACCTACGGCATGGTCGTCACCGAGGCCCTGGCGCATGGGCTCCCGGTGATCGCCAGCGCGACAGGCGGGCTGCCGGATGCGCTCGGGCTCGCCGGTGCCGACCGGCCCGGTGCCGACGCTCCCGACGGCTCGCGAGCCCAGGACGGCGTAATGGAGGACAGGCGGCCGGGACTGCTGGTCCCTTCCGACGACGCGGCGGCCCTCGCCGCCGCGGTGAGGCTGTGGCTGACCGCCCCCGACCTGCGGGCCGAGCTCAGGCGCCGGGCGGCACATCGCCGACTCGACCTGCAGCCATGGTCACACCCGGCCGCGCAGGTGTCGTCCGTGCTCGAGGCGCTGTTCCGTCGTTGAACCGAAACCACGGCGCTGACGTCCTCACTCGTGAGAGCCGATGGCGATCGGGGGGAGGGGAGCAGCGATGCATCGGAGCCGGCGGTGGCTCCACCCCGTCGTGGGGGTGGCAGTGGTCGCCGTCCTGCTCTGGCGCTTCGGGCCCGCCCCCGTCGCCGACGCACTCCGGCGGATCGACGCCTGGTCGCTTGCCGCCGCAGCCGCGATCGGCCTCCTCACGACGGTGAGCACGTCGTGGCGCTGGGTGCTCGTAGCCCGCGGCCTCGGCCTGCGCCTGTCGCTGCTCGACGCGTTCCTCGCGTCGTACCGCTCCCAGTTCCTCAACGTGTCCTTGCCGGCGGGCATCGTCGGAGACGTCCACCGTGGCGTGGTCCACGGCAGAGACACCGGGCAGCCGGCGCGCGCCGTGAGGGCCGTGGTCCTGGAGCGTTTCGCGGGCCAGGCGCTGCAGGTCTGCCTCGCCATCCTGTCGCTCCTGGTGGTGCCCTCCCCGGTACGGGGCCCCGCCCTCAGGGTGGGGATCATGCTCGCCCTGGCGGCGGCCGCCCTGATCGTGGTCGCGCTCGTCGTCCAACGGGCGGGATCCCTCGGCAGGCGCCTGATCCGCGCGGCCGGCGCGGAGGTCCGCGGCGGCATACTGCATCGGAGGACGTGGCCGGGAGTCATCGCTGCGTCGGTGGTGGCCATCGCCGGACACGTCGGGACCTTTCTGCTCGCGGCCCGTCAGGCCGGACCGGTGGCTTCGCCGTGGGCGTTGGTTCCCGTCGCGTTCATCGTGCTCCTCGCCATGGGCATCCCGCTCAACCTCGCCGGCTGGGGCCCGCGCGAGGGTGCGGCGGCCTGGGCGTTCGGGGCGGCGGGGCTCAGCGTGAGCCAGGGTCTGACCACTGCCGTGATCTACGGTGGGATGGTGCTCGTGGCGAGCCTGCCTGGCGCCGCGATCCTCACGTTCACCCGCAGGCGTCGATGCCCGCCCGAGGCAGGGAGGTAGCAGCCATGGCAGATCCAGCCACCGCGGCCCACCGGCCGTACGTCCTGCTCAGTTGCGGCATGTCCATCGACGGCTACCTCGACAGCGCAACGCCCCAACGGCTGATGCTGTCCAACGACACCGACTTCGACCGCGTCGACGCCGAGCGGGCCGCCTCGGATGCCATTCTCGTCGGAGCCGCCACGATCAGACGCGACAACCCGCGCCTGCTCGTGCGCTCACCCGAGCGGCGCGCCGCCCGGGTCGCCCGTGGACTGCCTCCCTCCCCGACGAAGGTGACCGTGACGCGTCACGGCGACCTCGATCCCGAAGCGAGGTTCTTCGCCCGCGACGGGGCCGAGAAGCTGGTCTACTGTGCCTCGTCCGCGGTGCCCGTGGCCCGCAGCCGGGTGGGCGACGTGGCCACCGTCGTCGACGCAGGCCAGCCCGCCAGCCTCCACCGCGTCTGCTGCGACCTCGCCTCCCGAGGGGTCAGACGGCTCATGGTCGAGGGCGGGGGGACGGTGCACACCCAGGTGCTGGGCGCCGACCTCGCCGACGAGCTCCAGCTCGTCGTGGCCCCCTTCTTCGTCGGCAGCTCCCGGGCCACGCGCTTCGTCGGCGACGGTGACTTCCCGTGGAACCCCGAGCGTCGAGCCACCCTTGCGGAGGTGCGTCAGATGGGCGACGTCGTGCTGCTTCGCTACGCGCTCTCGCCCCGGTTCCCGGCGGACCGAGCGGAGGCGACATGACCGATCACCCGCCCCGGGCCACCGTCCGCACGTCGGTGGCGGTGCCGCTCGCCCTCCCAGACGGCTTCGAGACCACAGCCCTCGCCTTCACCTTCGAGGGCCTGGCGGACGGCTTGGAGCACGTCGCCCTCGGCCTCGGCGATCGGGCCGACCCTGCGCAGGCGTTCGCCGCTGGTGGGGCGCCTCCGCTCGCGCGAGTGCACAGCGAGTGCCTCACCGGCGATGTCTTCGGCAGCCAGCGGTGCGACTGCGGACCTCAGCTGCACGAGGCAGTTCGGCTGCTCTCCGACACGGGAGGCTACCTGCTCTACCTGCGCCAGGAAGGGCGTGGCATCGGCCTGTACGCCAAGCTCGACGCCTATGTCCTGCAGGACTCCGGACTCGACACGTACGAAGCCAACCTCGCCCTGGGCTTCCAGCGCGACCAGCGGGACTATGCCGTCGCCGCCCAGATGCTCCTCGCCCTCGCCGTGCCGCGGATCTCGCTGCTGACCAACAACCCCGACAAGGTCGCCCAGCTGACCCGCTGGGGAATCAGCGTGGAGGCGACGGTCGCCACCGGCGTGCACCTGTCCCCAACCAACGCGCACTATCTCGCCACCAAGGCCACGCAGGGCGCCCACACGATCGACCTCGCCCCGCCTGTCGTCCCGACGCGGGCTGCCACAGCCCCGCCCGGCGACACTCCACCGCAGGGGTCACCGACGTGATCGGGTCGCACGCTGCCACGCAGCGCCTCGCCGCGCAGCCTGACCTCATCCGTGCCACCGCACTACCAGACGGAGATCTGCACTCATGTCACCGACGTCACTGACCCGGATCCACAACCTGTCCATCTCGCTCGATGGGTTCGCCACGGGCGAGCCCCAGTCGGCTCAGGCGCCTTTCGGCCATGCGGGCCAGCGTCTGCACGACTGGATGTTCGCCACCCGGTTCTGGGATGGGGCCGGCACCGTCGGCATCGACGACGCCTTCGCGCAGCGCCACAGTCAGGGCATCGGCGCGGAGATCATGGGAGCCAACAAGTTCGGGCCACCCGGCTGGGCGAACGACCCGGACTGGACGGGGTGGTGGGGTCCGAACCCGCCGTTCCACACACCGACCTACGTGCTCACCCACCACCCACGGCCCTCGATGGAGATGGAGGGTGGCACGACCTTCCACTTCCTCGACGCGTCCCCGGCCGAGGCACTCGAGCTGGCCCGCGAGGCTGCCCTGGGCCAGGACGTCCGGATCGGCGGGGGCCCCACTGTCGTGCGGGAGTTCCTCGCGGCTGGCCTGGTCGACCACATGCATCTCGTCCAGGTCCCGATCGTGCTCGGCCGTGGCATACGTATCTGGGACGGTCGCGAGGCCCTCGAGGAAGGCTACGAGGTGGAGGCGGTCTCCTCTCCCAGCGGCGTCACCCATCTCACGTTCACGCGAAGGACAG